>JAFUPX010000039.1 GCA_017472575.1 Clostridia bacterium
CCTGCGGGCAGTATTATTTTATTTATCATTTTAGTAATTTGCAGCGCTTATTTTTCAGGCACCGAAATTTCCCTTGCCTCGGTTAACCGTATTCATATGATGAGTAAATCGGGAGCGGGAAGTAAAAGAGCTTCAAGAGTACTTTATATTCTTGATAACTTTGATGAGGCTCTTTCGGTACTGCTTATCGGCAACAACATAGTAAACATCGGCTGTGCCACCCTTTCGGTTGTTATCGCAACTTCTATTTGGGGAACGAAGTCGGTGTCCGTCTCAACCTTTATAACAACGGTGGTGATTTTCCTATTCGGGGAAATGCTGCCTAAGTGCTTTGCGCGTTCGTGCAACGAGAGGTTTGCAGAGCTAAGCTCGGGTATACTTGTTTTTCTAATGAAGGTCTTAAAGCCTTTGTCCGCTTTTTTCACCGCTATTTCATCAGCGGTATCAAAGCCTTTTAAAAAGTATTCCGAGGAAGAGGTTACTATGACCGAGGATGAGCTTCACGATATAGTGGAGAACTTTTCCGAGGAGGACGGGATTGATGCCGATACAGGTCGCCTTGTAAAATCGGCGCTTAATTTTTCGGCTTCTAAAGCAAGCGAGATAATGGTGTCTTGGGAAGATGTGCTAAAAATTAAAACGAGTATGAAAACCCCGGAAATTCTTGAGATTATCAAGAAAACGGGTCATTCGAGAATTCCCGTTGTAGATAGAGCGGGTAACGTTAAGGGAATTTTGCAGATAAGAAAATTCTTAAAGGCTTATCTCAAAACTAAACGTAATATAATCTTGGCCTCTGTTATGGACTACCCTTATTTCATTAAACCGGACGTATTGATTGACGATTTGCTGACCAATATGAGTAACCACCGAAAAAATCTTGCCATTGTAAGAGATGAAGAGGGCGAATACCTCGGAATTGTTACAATGGAGGATATTTTAGAGGAGCTTGTCGGAGAGATTTACGATGAAAACGATATAGGCGGTGAAGAAAATGAATAATATTCACCTTTATATCGCGATTGCGGCTTTGCTCGCCGCATCAGCATTTTTCTCTGCAACAGAAATAGCCTTTGCAGGTCTTAATGTAGTAAGACTTAAATCCAAATACGGCGAAAAGCGTCCGAAAGCTGCCGCGCTGGCTGTGATAATAGCTGAGCAGTATGACGATACCTTGGGTGCTGTGCTTATAGGAAACAATCTTGCAAATACGGCTTCCTCTTCAATTGCAACTCTTATTATTATGAATTTGCTGGGCGAGGGTTACGCTTGGGTTGCAACTGTTTGTATGACCTTGCTTGTGCTTATTTTCGGAGAAATAGTGCCAAAGGTTTTAGCAAAACAGTTTTCTGAAAAATTTGCAATAACCGTTGCCGTACCGCTTTATTGGCTTTCGGTTGTGTTAAAGCCGATAACCTTACTTTTCCTATATATAGTAAAGCTGGCTTCAAAGCTTTGGAGCGGAATTGTTACCGATACAACCTCTGTCTCTGAGGATGATTTTGAAAATATAATAGATATCGTTGAGGACGAGGGCGTGCTTGACGAGGAACAGTGCGACCTGCTGCAGAATGCTCTTGATTTTGACAGTGTCTTAGCTTACGAGATAATTACTCCGCGAGTGGATATGGAGGCAATTGATATCCGTGACCCGTATGAGGTAAATATCCAAAAGCTCAATGAAACCGATTATTCAAGAATACCTGTATACGAGGATACACCCGATAATATTATAGGCATACTGCATCTTAACCGTTTTTATAAGCAGATGGTTGAGAAATCAAAAATAAATATCCGCGAAATGCTGCTGGAAGTTACATTTGTTCATAAAACAATGCCGCTTCCCGATGTTCTTGAAAAAATGAAAGAAAACAAGAGCCATATGGTTGTAGTTCTTGACGAGTACGGCGGAACAATGGGCATACTTACAATGGAGGATGTACTCGAGCAGCTTGTGGGAGAGATTTGGGACGAGACCGACGAAATTGAACACGAGTTCGTTTGTATAGATGACGCTCATTTTGAAGCAGACGGTGATATGCGTATTGACGATTTCTTTGATGAATTCGATATCGACATTGAAGACGATGAACGCTTTGAAGAGGATACAACGATTGGCGGCTGGATTATAACTATGTTGGACGGCGAGGTAAATGAGGGTGACAGCTTTAAGTTTGAAAACCTTATTTTCACCGTCAAGGAAGTTGACGGCTTTCGCATTGAAAGGGTTACCGTCGAAAAACTCCCAGTTGATGATACAGAAGAATAAATTTAACATTCCGCAAAACCAAAACGGTTTTGCGGTTTTTTATTAATAAATCTAAAACAAGTTTACTTTTTTAAAATTATTTTCCTATATATATTGTACGGTAATAAGACTATTTTCAAAATAATGCGAAATATTTTATATATTAATCTGAAAGAAAAAACTAAAAAATGGTATAAAAGCGAATTATAAAATAACCGTTCCGAAATAACAACTTTTTTCAATTTTCCGCACCCTTCACACAAATACAGAGTTTTAGAAATAACATATTTTTCTTCCGGTTCGTCTATATCAAAAGTTTTTTTAAAACACTCGTAACAAAATTGTGCCATTATCTTCACCTCAAAATATATTATAGGTCAATTTAACCATATTTTCAATAGGGAAATTTGCCATAATATTTTTGGGTGATATTTATGAGCAGATTAAAACAGCTTCGTAAAGAAAAGGGATATACACAGATTAAAATGCAGTTTTTAACAGGCATTGACCAAAGTGATTATTCAAAATTAGAAAACGGAAAAAGATATTATACTTTTGAGCAATGCAGGAAAATTGCAAAGGCTCTTGACACCAGTATGGACTATTTAGCCGGATTAACAGATGAAAAGAAGCCGTATCCCCGTAATAACGAGAATTAAAAAGGTTATTATCGTTTATTTGTGAGCAAAACAATAATTTATAAAAATATGTGGTTGAAAAAATCAGCCCCTTGTGGTAAAATATTCTGAGTTAAAGGGAGTAGCCGGCGAGAGATATTTAAGTTTTCGTTGCAAATGGCGTCAATACGGTTTTTAACCCGCTTTTGCATTAAACGGCAAGACTTTTACTGTGCAAAAAAATCTGTGCGGTAGGAGTCTTTTTGTTTTAGAGTACTTCTTCGCAAAAAAAGGAGTTTGGTAAATTTGGATTTTTCATCAATGCTTTCAAATCTCGGTTTTTTAACCGAGGGGCTTCTTCTGATTAACTGGAAGATAGCCGTAATGTGGCTTATAGGCGGTATTCTTATATTTTTAGCCATAAAATATAAGATGGAGCCTACTTTGCTTTTACCCTTAGGCTTCGGAACGGTACTTGTAAACATTCCGCTTTCGGGTGCAATAGGAGAACACGGTGTGCTTTCCACCCTTTTTGATGCGGGTATAGCAAACGAGCTGTTTCCTTTGCTGCTGTTTATAGGAATAGGAGCTATGATAGACTTTACGCCTGTTCTTGCAAACCCTAAGCTTATGCTTTTCGGTGCGGCGGCACAGTTCGGTATTTTCTTTACCTTCTGTATGGCTTCAATGTTCTTTAAAACCAATGATGCGGCTTCAATTGCAATTATCGGTGCGGCGGACGGACCTACCGCTATCGTTGTATCTCAGAGACTTAATTCTTCATATCAGGGCGCGATAATGGTTGCGGCTTATTCATATATGGCGCTTGTTCCTATGATTCAGCCGCCTGTTATAAAAGCAATAACCACTAAAAAAGAGCGACTGATTAGAATGCCCTATGCTGATAAGCAGGTTTCTAAATTAACAAAAATTCTTTTCCCGATAATAATAACCGTTATTGCAGGCGTTGTTGCTCCCGATTCGGTAGCTCTGGTAGGATTTTTGATGTTCGGAAACCTTATAAGAGAGTGCGGAGTTTTAGATTCTCTTTCCGAAACTGCACAGAAGGTTCTTGCAAATCTTATAACAATCTTCTTAGGAATAACCATTGCATCTCAGATGCAGGCGGATAAATTCCTCAATCTTAATACGATTTTAATTCTTTGTCTCGGTCTTGTAGCCTTTATCTTTGATACGGTGGGCGGAGTGCTTTTTGCAAAGCTTTACAATATCTTTGCAAAGACCAAGATTAACCCCATGATAGGTGCCGCCGGTATATCGGCTTTCCCGATGTCGGGAAGAGTTGTGCATAAAATGGGTCTTGCAGAGGACCCGCAGAATTTCCTGCTTATGCATTCTATAGGTGTTAATGTTTCTGGTCAGATTGCCTCGGTTATCGCAGGCGGACTGATACTCAATTTCTTCGGCTGAGGTGAAAAATTATGAATTTTAATCCATCTGCTTTTGTTGATAATCTTTCATACCTTTTAGTGGGTATGGTAAGCATATTTATAGTTATTGGTGTTATCTCTTTGGTAACATATATAATAAATAAAATTTTCACTAAAAATAAGTAGAGGTAGTGTATGAAAAAGCTTTCATCACAAACGAAAACAACAATGCTTCTTATTGCATTTGCCATTCTGCTTTTTACGGCAATGCAAAATATAGGTCTTATTTTTCTTGGAATTAGAAAGGTGTATTCCTTTTTTTCTCCTGTTGTGATAGGTCTGTGTATAGCATTTATTCTTAATGTGCTTTTAAGTGCACTTGAGGCAAAGCCCTTTGCCTTTATGGCAAGAAGCAAAAGGAAGTTTGTGAGAAAGCTTAAGCGCCCTTTATGTATGGTGCTTACCTATCTTATAGCATTAGGTGTAATAACGGTTATGATTTTAGTTATTATTCCTGAGCTTTATGATACAATACTGTATATCGGTGAACGGTTGCCCGGATTTGCCAAGGAGGCGAGAGCTTGGCTTGAAGCATTGCTTGTAAGCTTTGATATCTCTCCCGATATTATTCCAGATTTCGATATTAACTGGACATCGGTAGTTAATTCCGTTAAGGATTTGCTGATGAAAAACTACAACAATATTTTCGGTAACGCGGTAAATATAACAACCTCGGTTGTGGGAAGTATTGCAAATATAGTTTTCGGGATTATGATTTCGGGTTATGTTTTAGCACAAAAGGAGCGTATCGGCGGCTTTGTAAAAAGATGTATTAATTCTTTTGTTCCTCAAAGGGCAGCGGCATATATTTATCATATTGCAGAGTGTACAAGAGTTTCTTTTTCACGGTTCGTTGGGGGTCAGCTTACAGAGGCGGTTATTTTAGGAGTGCTTTGCTTTGTGGGGATGACGATTTTGCGCATACCTAATGCAGCTGTAATATCTGTTCTGATATGCGTAACTGCGCTGGTTCCTGTTATCGGTGCTACGATAGGCGTAGTAGTAGGAGCGCTGCTGATTTTAATAACAAATCCCATAAAGGCTTTGATATTTGTTTTATTCTTCCTTATTTTGCAGCAGCTTGAGGGAACGCTGATTTATCCGAGAGTTGTAGGCAAATCAGTAGGGCTTCCGGGAATTATAGTAATATGCGCGGTGCTTGTAGGAGGAAATATTTCGGGCGTTGTGGGCGCTCTTGTTAGCGTTCCGGTCTGTGCGGTTTTGTATACTCTCTTAAAAGAGGCTATTGAGTACAGAAACCCGCCTGTTCAACAGGAAACAGAAAAAGAGTAAAAAATAAGCGTTTGCGATTTTTAAATTTCGCAAACGCTTTGTTTTTATTTAGAAAGTATTTTATTAAACGGCTTTTCAAGAGCCTTGAAAAGAGCAACTCCGCCTATAATCGCAATGCCTGCGTTTATAAGGGTGGAAGCCTGACCGAGTGCGGCTGAAATAAATGCAGCTGAGAGGCTTGAGCCTGCCAATGCATAGGTTACAACCTTCCATAGTGTTTCGCCTATCAGATTTACCGCCATTCCCGCGCAAGCGGCTATTATCGCCGAGGCGGTTTTGGACGAGAATTTATTTTTTAATACTGAAAAAACAATTAACAGAACTCCGATTACGAGAAACAGCGGAAAAAGTATTGCACTTTTGCCTTTATAGGCGCCGGTGTGAGCAATTATATATGTAAGAAGAGAGGCGCTGATTAAAAGGCTGATAATTCCTGAAATAAGCAGTGCTGTAGAAGGGAATTTCTTTCTCGATGATAGAAGACTAAAGACTATGCCCACTGTAAGACCTATAAGAAATTTTAAAAGAAAGGTTTTGGGAGCGGAGTCAATATGACCGTTGAGCATATCGAAAAGTCCCATTCCCACTGAGCCTGCAAGACCGCCCTGCCAGCCGCCTACAAGCAGTGCCGCCAGAACAACAACAAGATTGCCGAAGTGGATGTACATATTAGCAAAGGGTATAAAGAGTACGGCAAGCACTATGTAGCTTAACGCTGCAAAAACGCCGATAAAGGTTATGTTTAGTATTTTTTGATGTCTTGTAGATTTAATCTCACTCATTTTTAATTCTCCTCAAGTAATTTAATTAAATACGGTATGGCGGTTTCAAATTTGACCCCGTACCAATGGGATTCGTCTCCAATAGTGTTTTCAATGCATTTGTAGGTGTAGTCGGCGGCAATTTTTGCAGAACCGTAAACCGTTTTACCTCTTAAAAGAGCGCCGGTAAAGGCAGAAGCATAAATATCGCCTGTACCGTGGCTGCCCTTGGCAAATTTATGATGTGTGTAATAGCTTATCTCACCGTTTTCATAAACTGCCGCGCCTGTAGTATCAGGTGTAAAGCCCACACCTGTAAGCACAACGGTTTTTGCCCCTAATGCAGTAAGCTTTAAGCAAAGCTTCTTAACATATTCTTCATCGTAGGCTTCTTTATATTCGGTGTCGGTTAAGAAGCAGGCCTCGGTTATGTTGGGCAACAGTATATCTGCTGAGCCGCAAAGAGGCTTCATTGCTTCAACATACTCGTTATTAAAAATACTGTAAAGCTTTCCGTTGTCAGCCATAGCAGGGTCAACAATTTTAATACAGGTCTCATTACCCATAGTGTTAAGGATATCCTGTACATAGCCTATCTGCTTTATGCTGCCGAGGTAGCCGGTGTAGATAGCGTCAAACTTTATACCCTCCTTCTGCCAGTGCTTTTGAATAAGCGGCATATCATCGGTTAGATCTCGAAATGTAAATCCGCTGAAGCCGCCGGTATGGGTTGAAAGCACTGCCGAGGGCAGTATACAGGTTTCATTTCCGCAGGCAGATAAGATAGGCAAAGCAACTGTAAGCGAGCATTGACCCACGCAAGATATATCCTGAATTGTAAGAATTTTTTTGTAAGACATTTCAAATTCCCCCCTGAAAAAAGTTGTAAAAGAAGTTTTGTTGTGGTATATTATAACTGCAAAGTGTCCGCTGTTAAATAGCCAATTTTAATTATTTTTGAAAGGACAGTTTTATATTATGCTGCTTGATTTTATGGAGATTCCTCAAAGTAAAAGTAATATGTATATGTATATCTATTCTGAGATAAAAAATGCGGTTTTGGGCGGCATTATAAAATCGGGTGAGAGGCTGCCGTCAATAAGGCAGGCTTCTAAGGAACTTAAGGTCAGCCGTACTACGGTTGAAAACGCATATTTAAGGCTGTGTATTGAGGGTATAGCCGAGAGTGAGCCGCAGAGAGGTTATTATATATGCGATATTGCTCATACTTTTGAGGAAAAAAAAGAGGTAAAAGAAGAAAAATATATCCCTGAATACGATTTTTCCTCTCAGAAAATTGACCCTGTTTCAGCGGATACCTCGCTTTGGTGCAAGAATATAAGAGCTGCCTTAACAGATTCACGAAGTCTTATTTCTTACGGTGATGCACAGGGCGAATACGAGCTCAGAGCCGCACTTTCAGAGTACGCTTTTAAGGCGAGAGGCATTAAAGCAAAGCCTGAGAATATAATAATAGGAGCTGGTGTAGGAACCCTTTTAAATATTCTTTGCGGACTTACCGGCACCAAAATAAAAGTAGGAATAGAAAACAGCGGATTTAAGCAGGCGGAAATGATTTTTTCGGATTACTCAATTCCTTGCGAAATTCTAAAGTCAGACTCGAGCGGTGCTAAGCCTCAGGAAATAGGCGAGGATATAAATGTGCTGTTTTTACTGCCCTCTTCACTTTCTAAAATCAGTGTTTCGGCGATTACCGCCAGAAGAAATGCATTTAGCAGATGGGTAAATGAAAGGGAAAATCGTCTTATTATCGAGGATGATTACAACGGCGAGCTGCGGTATACCGCCAGAGCCTTGGGAGCATTTCAGGGCAAGACTCCTGAGAAAACGGTTTATATAGGAAGCTTTTCAAAGCTTCTGCTGCCGAGCGTGCGAATAGCTTATATGGTTTTACCTGATTTTTTAGCTTTAAAATTTAAAGAGCGCTGTAAATACCATAATCAGACCTGCGGAAAAACAGAGCAGACTGCCCTTTGTAATTATATTAAAAGCGGTGCTCTGGAAAAGCATTTAAGAAGACTTAGAAAGCTATATAACTCAAAGAGTAAGATAATGCTTGAGGAAATAAAGAAAAGAAGAGATGTTTTTAAAAGCTGTACTCTGTTTGAGAGCTCTTTAACGGTTGAGGTTGAAACCGTGCTTGATGAGGACTCTGAGAAAATTTGCAAAAATGCTCTGAATAAAGGAGTTTCGGTATCTCCGGCTAAAAAAAGAGGCTGTATAAGGCTTAGCTTTGCGGGAATAGAAACCGAAAATATTGTTTTCGGAATTGAGAGGCTATACAATATTTTGAAAAATTATGTTGAAATAACAGCCGGATTGTAATATACTAATATAGTAATATTCCGTGTCCGATGGGACACATTTTGTGGGGGAAAAAGATGTTAAAAAAAGTGTTATCCATTATTGTTTGTATTTGTTTGTTATCAGTCGCGGCAGGCTGTAAAAAGAAGACCGATACCTTAAGCGTTGATTCGGGAGATATTCCGTCCGCTCCGGTTGAGTCACAGGAGCAGATAGTGTATTCGGTAAATCCTCTTACCGGAATTGCCGAATTATCTGAGGATAAGGCAACCGACCGCCCTGTTGCAATAATGGTTAACAATATCAGCACCGCTCAGGGTGTGCAGACCGGTCTTACCGCTGCGGATATAGTTTATGAAACAGAGGTTGAGGGCGGAATTACAAGACTTTTAGCTGTTTATCAGGATGTAACCAAGGCAGAGCGCATAGGCTCTGTACGCTCTGCGAGATATGCATACATAGATTTAGCTATGGGTCATAACGCAATTTATGTTCATCACGGTCAGGACCCCATATATGCGGCTCCCCATTTGAAGGACACTGATAACTATACTCTTTCAACCTCTAACGGAGGAGCGAGAATCAGTAACGGTCTTTCAAGCGAGCACACATTATATGCTTACGGTGATAAGCTGTGGACAAATATTATAAGCAGCGGCTGGAAAACAAAAAACAGCTCTGTTACCAACTGGCAAAATTTTGCCGCCGAGACAGCTCCTGTAACACTGCCTAATGCGGCAACAAGCGTTTCCGTACCTTTCTCAGCCAGCTATAAAACCACCTTTAATTATGATGCGGCAACAGGAAAATACACAAGATTATTCAACGGAACCGTCCGCAAGGATTACCTTTCAGGTGAAACCGAGAATTTTAAGAATGTATTTGTTTTAATGACCTCTATCAGCAACTATGCTGACGGTAAGCACAGAAAGATTGCTCTTTCTTCCGGCACAGGCTATTATTGCGTAAACGGAACCTATACTCAGATAAACTGGTCGAAGGGCAGTGCATCAAGCGGCTTTGTATTCACCAATACTGACGGTACTCCTTTAACGGTAAACCCCGGAAACTCATGGGTTTGCCTTGCGAATACATATACAACACAGCCTACCTTTCAATAAAATATAAAAGGGAACATTTTGTTCCCTTTTTTAATGGGTGAAAAATATGAGAATGAGAAAAAAGAAAAACCTTGAAGCAAGGTTAAACGCTGTTAAGGATTATCTTTATGTAAGTGACAGTGAGGACAGAAATTTTAACACCGCTGTTTTAAACAAAGATTATATTGATATAGATAATTGGTTTGGAGCTAAAAGACCGCTTTATCTTGAAATAGGATGCGGAAAGGGTAAATTCGCTTGCGAGTTTGCCGAAAGTAATCCTGATATAAATTTGCTTGCAGTTGAGAAAAACGCCAATGTTTTGGTGGAAGCCTGCGAAAAAGCACAGGAAAAAGGACTTAAAAATGTTAAATTCTTATAATGCGGTGCAGAATATCTTGAACGGCATTTAAAGGAAGGAAGTATCGAGAGGATTTTTCTTAATTTTTCCTGTCCGTTTCCGAAAAACAGTTATGCCGTTCACAGATTAACTCACAGCCGTTTTCTTAAAATATATAAACGGTTGCTCGCCAAGGGAGCTGAAATTCATCAGAAAACCGATAATATGCACTTTTTCGAGTTTTCTTTAGAACAGTTTAGCAATGAGAGCTTTGCGCTTAAAAACGTATCCCTTGATTTGCATAACTCAAATTTTGAGGGTAATATAGAAACCGAGTATGAGCATAGATTTGCGTCACTCGGTCAGCCTATTTACAGGCTTGAAGCGTATTTAAAAGAGGTGGAGTAATGACAGATTTCGGAATTGAAAAAATAATTCCTTTATGTAAAGATTTCGGTTTAGGGCTTGATGCACAAGCTGTGGAGAGACTTAACTTATACGGCAATTTGTTGCTTAGCTGGAATGAGAAAATCAATCTTACCGCAATAACCGAGCCGGAAGAGGTTCTGTATAAGCATTTTTATGACTGTCTGCTTTTCTTTAAGAATGTAAAGCTTGAAAAGGGTGCCTCGGTTATAGATGTTGGTACGGGTGCCGGCTTTCCGGGACTTGTGCTTAAAATTGCGAGACCCGATATAAAACTGACTTTGCTTGACAGCCTTAACAAACGAATTAATTTTCTGAATGATGTTATAGCAAAACTAAATTTAGAGGGTGTTACCGCTGTTCACGCAAGAGCCGAGGAGGCAGGCAAAAAAAGCGAATATCGAGAGAGATACGATATAGCCTGCGCAAGAGCGGTTGCAAGTCTGCCTGTACTGCTTGAATACTGTATGCCTTTTGTTAAAAAAGGCGGAGAATTTGTTGCGATGAAGGGTCCTTCTGCTAAAGAAGAAATGAGTAAATCTAAAAACGCTTTAAGACTTCTCGGAGGGGGTCAAGCAAATATTATATGCGAAACCTTAACCGGAAATGAGCAAAGGAGCTTTATAACGGTAAAAAAGATATCGCAAACTCCGCCAAAATATCCGCGTATATCCGCAAAAATATCAAAACAGCCGCTTTAAATCGGCTGTTTTTGTGTTTTTAGCGCGCAAAAGGGCGACGGGATTTTCTTTACAATTTATCATAAATCTGTAATAATTAAAACAGAAAAATTATTGTTTAGCGCATTGCGCTAAACAGATGGCAGATGTTAGTAGCAGACTGTCTGACATCTGTTATCTGATATCTGTTTAAAGGTGGCCGCAATATGCATACAATACCTGAAAAAAAGCTTATTATGTTACGACCAGATGAAATTTGCCCCTCCTCTAATCAGGCAAGAAAAAGCTTTGATGAGTATTCGCTCAAAACTCTTTCCGAAAGCATTGCCGCAAGCGGAGTTATACAGCCGGTAGCCGTTCGAAAGAGAAGAAACGGAAGATATGAGCTGATTTCGGGTGAAAAGCGTCTTCGTGCCGCCGTTCAGGCAGGTCTTCGAAGAGTCCCTTGCATAGTTTACAGGCTTGATGAGGAAACCGCCGCGATTTATTCTATCTCTGAAAATCTTCATAAGGGCGGACTTTCCTTTTTTGAAGAGGCCGCCGCTATACAAAGAGTTATAAACAGATACGGTATGTCGGTTTCTGAGGCGGCGGAAAGGTTAGGTATTCCGCAGTCTGCGTTAATGAATAAATTAAGACTGTTACGCCTTGACGACTGCACAAAACAGCGTATAACCGATGCTGAGCTTACAGAGCGCCATGCAAGAGCGTTGCTCAGAATTTCCGATGAAAAACGGGGGACAGTTCTTGAAAAAATTATTTCGGATAGCCTTACCGCAAAGCAGACCGAGGAGCTTGTATATGATTTGCTTAATTCAAAGCAGAGTATTGCCCGTGAGGAGCCGGTAAGAAAATATGTAATAAATGATGTACGACTTTTTGCAAACAGCCTTACAAAGCTTGTTGATATGCTTCTTAATTCAGGCATTGATGCCCGTTCAAAAAAGTATGAAAACGAGAAATATATTGAATATCGCGTTCGGATTAATAAGGAGAACAACGATTCGAACGAATGTAAACAGTTAAAAATCTGTTAGATGTATCTCCCCTTTACATTTAACGGTTTTTAAAACAGCCGCAGTGAAAACCGCGGCTGTTTTCTATATAACGAAAACTGACTTCACTGATTGTAAAGTCAGCTTTTAGTGTTTTTTCTGTAGTTTAGATAATCCTCGAGAATTATTACGGCGGCAACGGCATCTATTACCTGCTTGCGTTTTTTGCCGCGGGTATCGGTGTAGTTAAGCGCGGTATGTGCGGAAACAGTAGTACAGCGCTCGTCCCACAAAACAACCTCCACACCTGTTTTGTTTTTCACCGCTTCTGCGATTTGGGCACATTCCTTTGCTCGCTCACCCTCTGAGCCGTCCATATTCTTAGGGTGTCCAACAACGATAAGCGAGGGTCTTATTTCGTTTACATAAACGGCTATTTTTTCAATCAGCTTTTCCGTATTATATTCGGTTATAACCGCTTTCGGAAAGGCGAAGCTCTCGGAGCTGTCACTTACAGCGATTCCTGTTCTTGCCTTGCCTAAATCAAGAGACATTATAATCATTTTTCATTTACCACACTAACTATTCTGTTTCTTACAGGGATAAGACTTTTTGGCAGATGTGATGAATCATTCATATAAATCATTTTAACATTAAGCTCATCATCAAATTCCAGAAGAGTGACCGCTGTATTATCGCTCCACGGTACATCCTTTAAATATTCTATACTGCCCTTGGTAATCCGGCAATTAAGGCAGCGCATAACTCCGCCATGGGTTGCGGCGACAATAGTTTTGCCATCGTTTACTTTAGCTAAGGTTAAAACGGTTGCCCATATTCTCTCATAGGCTTCTCTCATAGGCTCTCCGCCCTCCGGAGCGAAGTCCTGAGGATGGTTGTTCCAAGCATCTGCAAGCCCCGGAATTTCACTGAATGCCTCGGCAAAGGGTCTGCCCTCAACCACTCCTCCGCTAATTTCACGAAGACCTGAAATAGGTGTTACTTCAAGATTTTTCATATCTGCTATCGCGTGAGCAGTTTTCATTGCTCTGACAAGCGGACTTGAAAAGACCTTATCTATATGGATATTACAAAATCTTGCATGCAAAAATTCAAGCTGTTTAGCACCGGTTTCGCTTATATCAAGGTCTATTGACCCTTGAAAAACCCTCTGTAAATTTCCCATTGCCTCGCAATGGCGCACCAAATATATTCTTGTCATTTTATATCACCTGTTAAAGTATATCATACCTAAAAATTATTTACAATATAAAAATATCACTGATAAGTTAATAAAAATCGGCATATATGCTATTGTGTAATTTTAAAAAATATGTATAATTAATATTAATGAATTTTTTTAAGGTGGAAGTAAAATGATTAAGAAGTATCTTAACCGTCTTTTTATAGACGGACTCACAGGTATGGCATACGGCCTTTTCTCAACTCTTATTATCGGAACGATAATCTGCCAAATAGGTAAAATTGTCGGGGATAATACAGTTGGAGCGTATATAAACGCAATCGGAAGCGTTGCCAAGACCGTAACGGGAGCAGGTATCGGCGTGGGAGTTGCCTGCAAATTAAAATCCTCACCCTTAACTACCGTATCGGCGGCGGTCGCAGGTCTTGTAGGAGCGTTTCCCAATGTCGGTATAGAAAGCTTTGCTGTTGGCTCGCCCGGAGAACCGCTCGGCGCTTTTATCGCGGCATATGTTGCGATTGAAATAGGCGGCTTAGTTTCGGGTAAAACTAAGGTTGATATTATAGTAACTCCTATTTGCTGTATACTGGCAGGCTGTGCCGCAGGCTATTTTGTAGGTCCCTATATCTCAGCCGCTATGAAATGGATAGGCGCGCTTGTTAACATTAATGTGGAAAACAGTCCAATCCTTGGAGGTATAGCCGTTTCTGTTATTATGGGTATACTTCTTACTTTGCCTATTTCCTCCGCAGCTATCGGTGTTTCAATGGGACTAACGGGTCTTGCCGCAGGAGCGGCTACTATTGGTTGCTGCTGCAATATGGTCGGCTTTGCGGTTATAAGCTACAGGGAAAACAAAATGGGCGGACTTATCGCTCAGGGTATAGGCACTTCTATGCTCCAGATGCCCAATATTGTGAGAAAGCCTATAATTTGGCTGCCCTCGATTATTTCAAGTGCAATTTTGGGACCGGTTGCCTCGGCAGTATTAAAAATGGTAAGCAATCCGGTAGGCTCGGGCATGGGCTCTGCGGGACTTGTGGGTCAGTTTATGGCTTATGACAGTATGGTAGCCGCCGGAGTGTCCCCTGTTGTATCCTTGCTTGAAATCGCTCTTATGCACTTTGTTCTGCCTGCCGTTGTAACTCTCGGAATAGCTGAGGGAATGCGTAAATTAGGGCTTATAAAGAACGGAGATATGAAATTAGGAGACGCAAATGCGTAAAAAAGAGGTTACTGCTTTAGCAGTAGAGAGTCTTGAAAAACTGTATCCGGATGCGATTTGCTCTTTGCAGTATACCGATGCTTTTCAGCTTCTTATTGCAACAAGACTTTCGGCTCAGTGTACTGATGCGCGTGTAAATATGGTTACTCCGGCTCTGTTTGCCGAGTTTCCTGATGCCGCCTCCTTTGCAAAGGCTGATTTATCAAAAGTTGAGGAGCTTATAAAAACCTGTGGACTTTATAAAACAAAGGCAAAGGATTTAATCGGTATAGGCAAAATGATAACCGATGTTTACGGCGGAATTGTTCCTGACAGTATCGAGGAATTAACAAAGCTGCCGGGGGTTGGAAGAAAAACAGCGAACCTTGTTTGCGGAGATATTTATAAAAAACCTGCTGTAGTTACGGATACTCATTTTATCCGACTTTGCAACCGTTTAGGATTGGTTAAAACAAAAGACCCCCGCAAGGTTGAGGATGAGATGCGAAAGCTTTTAGATCCTGCAAAATCAAACGATTTTTGCCACAGAGCTGTGCTTTTCGGCAGAGATATCTGTACTGCAAGGCGCGCTTATTGCGATAAATGCCCGATGAAGGATTTTTGCCCCAAAAAGGGTGTATAAATGTTTATAAAAAGCTTAAAATAAAATATTGGTGATACAATGTATATTGTTATTATTATAATAGCTTTTGCTATTCTTATTTCGATTGCCGCAGGATGCTTTCTAATGGCATTCGTGCGTAAATATCAGCCGTTTGTTGACGATATTGATGCTCCCGAAAATGAATTCCTCAAGGACTACTACGATATTGTTAAGGACGGTATGAAATATATTGAAACCGCCGAGCATAAGTGGGTAAGAACAAAAAGCTTTGACGGACTTTGCCTTGCCGCACGGTACTATCCAAAGGAAAACAGCGATACAACGGTTATTCTGTTTCACGGCTACCGCTCCTCTGCAAAAAGAGATTTTTCCTGTGCTGTGAAGATGTATTCTGATTTAGGACTTAATGTTTTACTGGTAGACCAGCGAAGCCACGGCAAAAGTGAAGGAAAGCTTATTTGCTTCGGTGTTAAAGAGAGACGGGATGTTTTAAGCTGGATAGACTTTGTCCTGAAAAATTACGGTGAGCAGACAAAAATTTTCTTGGGCGGAATGTCTATGGGGGCGACTACTGTTCTTTTAAGCGCAGGGCTTAATTTACCCAAAAATGTTAAGGGAATAATTGCAGACTGTGGATTTACTTCACCTGTAGAGATAATAGCCAAGGTGGCAAAACAGCATTTCAGGGTTAAGGGATATGTTTTGATACCGATTATGAGTTTATTCTGCCGTATTTTCGGACATTTCGGTATCTACGGTATTTCAACAGTTGACGCACTTAAAAAATCAAATGTGCCTGTTCTGCTGTTCCACGGCGAGTCGGATGACTTTGTACCTGTTGAAATGAGCCGTAAAAACTATGAGAGTGCGGCTTGCGAAAAGGAAATTCACACAGTTCCAAACGCTTCTCACGGCTTTAGCTATTTTTTAGATACAAAGGGTGTAATTTCAAAGGTTAATTCGTTTGTAAACCGAAACAAATGACGGTTGACATTTTTCTATTTAAATAATAAAATATATTATATAAATATATTGGGAGTTATCCGTATGAAAAGGCTTTTAAAATTAACAGCGCTTATATGTATTCTCGGCATTGTTACAGGGCTTTCGGCTTGCAGTAAGGTGGATAAGGAGTATGGGGTTGAAAGCCAGACCTCAGATACAGCATCAATTGTATCCTTTGTGGAAAAGGACCCTGATTATGATTATCCGGAAATTATGTCGGACGACAGAACTATTTCCAAATACATTGATATCAGCAAGTATGACGAGGAGAATTATGCGGACATATATCTCGGAAAAAGATTTGATATCGAAGCCGTTTATGACGGCGCTGAGCTACCCGTTCCGTCCTCCTATAAAAAGCTTACCAAAAACGGCTGGCAGTTGGTTGAAAACAGTAAATACGATGAAAATTCAACAGTTTTCTCCTGTGAAACCGTTGAGACTGAGTTTGTAAACGCAAACGGCAAAAAGCTTACGGTAATCTTTTACAATTCAAAGGATTCCTCGGTTAAACTAAGCGAGTGCAATATTGTTAAGTTTAGAATAGAAAACAACTGCCTTTTCACCGCTGAAAGTGAATACGGAGATTTCAATATCGGAGGAGTTATGAACAGCTCGGCAATAACCGATATAATCGATACTCTGGGCGCTCCCTCGCATTTTTATGCAGTTTCGGATAGCCAGTATTATTTTGATTACTTCTTAACTGAGAAGGACCGAAGAAACGGAATAACAGTTTATTTTGATGTTGCCGAGGACTCGGTTACATCAATTGAATGGTCATATTATAAATAAAGATTGCCTCTCCATAAGGAGGGGCAATAATTTTAAAAGGAGAAGTTATGAAGAAAAGTTTTATGCCGGCAGATATTTTACTGCCAAAAAAAGATTTTGAAAAATGGGCGGTTGTCGCGTGCGACCAATATACCTCCGAGCCCGAATACTGGAAGCAGGTTGAAGATAATGTTGGGAAAGCCGCCAGTGCCTACAATATAATTCTTCCTGAGGCATATCTTGAAAGTGATACCGAAAGCAGAATAGGTAAAATAAATAGTACAATGCTTTCTTACATAGAATCCGGTGTTTTTGAAGAAATAAAAAATACATTTGTTTATGTTGAGCGAGAGGTTACAGGCGGAAAGATAAGAAAGGGAATAGTAGGAGTTATTGACCTTGAGGATTATGATTATCGCAAGGGCAGTAAGGCTCTGATTAGAGCTACCGAGGAAACCGTGCTTGAAAGAATACCGCCGAGGGTTAAGATTCGTAAGGACGCAATACTTGAAATGCCCCATATAATGCTGTTGGTAGACGACCCTGATAAAAAGGTTATTGAGCCGCTGGCACTAAAAAAAGCTGATTTTAAAAAGCTTTATGATTTTGCTCTAATGCAAAACAGCGGAAAAATAAGCGGATATGCAGTAGATGAAGAAAGTGCTAAGGCGGTTCAGTCTGCACTTGAACAAATAGAAAACTCATCAGACGATAAAATGCTTTTTGCCGTGGGAGACGGCAATCACTCTTTAGCTACCGCAAAGGAATGTTATGCTATCAATAAAACTCCCGAGTCAAGATATGCGCTTGTTGAGGTTGTAAATATCCACGATGAATCTCTCCAATTTAAGCCGATTTACAGGGTGGTTTTCGGCGCAGACCCAGAAAGCCTCATAAACGCTCTTAAAGAGGAAATCGGCGAATATCAGGGAGTGGATGCGCAGAAGTTTACCTGCGTTTTCGGGCGAACTGAGATAAAGCTTTCCTTAAAACCGTATTCAAAGCTTGCGGTAGGAACACTTCAGGGCTTCCTTGATAGATATATTAAGGAAAATAAGGGTGTTAGTATTGACTATATCCACGGCGAAAATGTTGTGTACTCGCTTGCAAAAAAAGAAAACACAGTAGGCTTTATTTTTGACGGTATGAGAAAGGATGAGTTGTTTGATGCTGTAAAGCAGGACGGCTCCTTGCCCAGAAAAACCTTTTCTATGGGCCACGCAAGTGATAAACGCTTTTATATCGAGGCAAGGAAGATTAAGTGAAACTAAAACCTCCGCTTTTGCGGAGGCTTTAGTTTTAATTATTTTAAAACAGATATTGCGTCGGAAATGGTTTTTTCATAGGCTTCTTTTCCGTATTTATCTACTTCTGCTTTATTTTTTTCGCCGTGGGTCAGGCATCCGGCACCACCGATACAGCCGCCGATACACGCCATACCCTCAATGAAGTTTGCATCGAGCACATTTTTGCTCTTTTTAAGAAGAGCCATTCGGCAGGCTTCTATACCGTCACACGAAACGGCTTTTAATTCAAAGTTGTTAATATCCTGCTCCTTTAGGGCTTGGGCTACAGCGTCGGCAAGTCCGCCGCAACGGGCGAAAATTCTGCCGTAGTAGGAGGCGTTATCAAGCACACCTTCTTCAAGCTGAGTAATATCTATTTCCTTGCTGTCAAACAAAGCCTGAAGCTCTTCAAAGGTGAGAACCGCGTCAATATAAGGCTTAACAGATTCAAGCTGTGCTTCGGCTTTTTTTGCTGTGCAGGGACCTATGAATACAATTTTTGAATTTTTGGTTGTTTCCTTAATATATTTCGCTATTGTTGCCATAGGGGAGAGGTTGTGCGAAACAAAGGGTGCTAAATCAGGAAATGCGGATTTAACATAGGAAACAAATGCAGGGCAGCAGGAACTGGTTAAAAAGCCTTTTTCGGCAAGCTCTTTCGACTCGGAGTAAGCCACCATATCAGCGCCGAGAGCCGCCTCAACAACGGTATGGAAGCCAAGTGTCTTTAGACCTGTTATAACCTGACCTAATTTCGCATAGGTGAACTGACTTGAGATAGAGGGAGCTACAAGCGCGTAAATTCTGTAATTTCTGCCTTGTTCACTTTTTTTGAGCAAATCAATAACATTAAGAATATATGATTTATCAGTAATAGCACCAAAGGGACACTGATAAACGCAGGCTCCGCAGGAGGTACATTTACTGTTATCTATTTTAGCCGCTTTGTTTTCATCCATCGAAATTGCTTTTATCTTGCAGGCATTCTGGCAGGGACGTTTGCGGCTGACTATTGCGGTATAAGGGCAGACCTTTGCACAGGCTCCGCATTCAACGCACTTTGTTTTGTCAATATGTGCCACGTGATTATGGTCAAAGGAAATTGCTCCTCTTTTGCAAACATCCTCGCAGCGGTGAGCAAGGCAGCCGCGGCAGGCATTTGTAACCTCGTATCCTCCGACGGGACATTCGTCACAGGCTATATCTATAACCTGAATAACATTTGTATCCTCGGCGTTACCTCCCATGGCAAGCTTTACTCTCTCACCTAAAATCGCGCGCTCCTTATAAACGCAGCAGCGCATAGTTGGCTGATTGCCGGGAACTATCTTGAGGGGAATATCCATAACATTCTCAAGCAGGGTATCGGCCCATGCGTGTTTTGCTACCTCTCTTAATACCTTATATTTAAGATGTTGAACTTTTGTATCAAATTTCCTCATTTTTTTCTCCTAAAAATAACTCACTTTAATGCGTTTGCCCATTTTCTTTAAGCATTCCGAAAGCTCCTCAACAAGATTCATTTTTATGTTGAAGTTTATGGGAAGGTCGGGATTCTGATGAGCGGGATTTACCGCTCTGCCGACATAGAAGTTTATATCGGTTGCTTCCTCAAAAAGAAGTCTGCTAATTAATGAAGCACCGTCTCGCTTGAAGCTCCAATGCTCATAGCTTTCATTGTCCTTAAGATAGTCCTTTGCATAGGTAAGCACCTTATTAACGGTTATAACACCCTCGGTAACAAGGTCAACTCCCTCAATCTCAGCTATGGGCGGAACATCACTGCTTTCGAAATTTATGCTTGCTTTAAGAGGCTTTCCTAAATACTTTGCGGCAATGGAGGAGGTGGTTCCTCCGCAGATGATATGCTTACCTGCCTTTGAGAAGAAAAGGGACATCATTCTGTCGCAATCGTCTCTGTTAGAGGGAGGACCGAAAAGCAGATTCATAGGCTCTCTTTTTCTTATTCTCACAACGCAGGAGGTTGCATCGTCCCCAGGGAGGTTTCCGTAGAGCTTGTTGCACTCGTCAACAAGTATAGTTGAAAGTGTTTTAGCGGTATAGCCTACAGGAGCCAACCCTTCCATAAAGGACGCAATATCCTCTCTTTTCCAGCCAAAGTTAAAGGCTGTGCCTATTCCGGCATGGGGACAGCCGTCACTCATAGCAACGAAAATATCGTTTTCCTGTAATTTTATAACCGATTTATATATCTTTTTTCCGCCGATATTCATTTCAGTTTTGGGATAATCATAATTTGAATAGTCTCTTATAAGAATAACAAGCGGATTGTCATACTGGATTATCTCGGCGGTTTCATTGTTTTTAAGATGGATTATGGTAAAGGTTGAATACGCAACACCGCGGGCAGAGCAGACAGGAAGCGTTGCGGCTATTGTAGAAACACATTCTTCAAGGGGCAAGCCCTCAGCCATCATAGTTGAAATAATTTTTGAGGTTAAGGTTGAGAGAATACTCGCCTTAACTCCGCTGCCCAAGCCGTCTGCCAAAACTATAACGGTTGAATTGTCATTCTGCTCAACTATGTCAACATGGTCTCCGCAAAGCTGCTCACCGTAATGATTTATACTCTTATATCCTATATCTGCACATAAATCATTCATCGGAAATAGACTCCTTTAGCTTTGAAAGCGCAATTTTGGTTTCAGCAGCCGTTTCTCCTAAGAGTGAGGCAATTTCCTGAACAATGCGCATTTGCTTGTCAACAACATTGTCGGCTATTTCAACCGTCTGCCGGCTGATGCTTTCCTTTTTCTCGCGCTCGTTCTCCTCATCGGTAACGTCACGCATAATACATATAAGCAGGTGATAATCCTTATCATAAACAACCGTCTGCTCAACGTATCTTTGATATTCAGCCAGATAAACTCTTTTATCGGATACACCTCTACCGGTTCTGAGCACTTCAAGGAAAACGGCGGGGTCAAGAATTCTTACTACCTGATCTCCTAAAATATCAGATGCTCTGCGGATATTCATTATCTTTCTCGCCGCTGCATTTATCTGCTGAACCTCAAGGTTTTCGTTGAGAACTATCAGTCCGTTAGGGGTGTTTTTAACTATTGTATCTGAAAAGCTTTCGGCTTTATCCTTAAGGAAGGGCAGACACATTGAAATTTCAGCCTTTCCCTGATAAATAGCAATTGCCTTTTCTCGGCATGTGTTGTAGCCGCAGGAGCCGCAATTAAGCTCATCTGAGGGCTTGAATTTACCCATCTGGCGAAGTATGTTATTTATTTCATCATCACTGGGATTTTGTGAGCGGCGTTCGATAAACTCAAAGCTTTTCTTTAAAGAAACTGTGTCGGGCTGAGCAACGTCAAAATCCTCTTTTCCGGCAAATCGGGAAACCGCCATAAAATCCTTAACGGGGGAGCGGTGGTATTTTTCCATAACCGGACCGCCGATACAGCTGCCTATACAGGCTGACATCTCAATAAAACAATTATGAATTTTTCCGCTTTCTATATCCTTTAAAGCGGCAATACAGTTTTCAACACCGTCAATAGCCATATAGGTGTATTTTTCTTCCCTTTCCTGCATAGTTTTGAGAATTCCGCCGGTTGTTGGGAAAAGTCGTGCTCGGCTTTGCTCGTTTTTTAATATCTCTTGAGTAAGCTCTATTCCCTCGTCATTAAGCCAGGCTGTAAGCTCCTCAAAGGTGAGAACAGCGTCAATAATTCCCTCATAATGCTCCGCCTCGTCCTTTTTGGCAACGCAGGGTCCTATAAATACAACCTTGGCATCGGGATAACGCTTTTTTAAATCAAGACCGTGTGCCTGCATAGGGGATACAACATCTGCGAGGTATTGCAGCTCATTGGGAAAATATTTTTGAATCAGCAGATTTACGGAATGGCAACAGGAGGAAATAAGAATATCCTTATTGTCTTCCTTTAAAATACGCTCGTATTCACTCTTTACAAAGGTTGCTCCCACAGCTGTTTCCTCAACATCAAAGAAGCCCAGCTGTTTTAAAGCATTACGCATAGATTTAATTCCGACACCCTCGTAATTTGCTATAAACGAGGGAGCAAGACTGACAACCACCCTTGCGCCGCTTTGAAGCATAACCTTAACCTTTTCGGTTTCGTCAACTATTTGCTTTGCATCCTGCGGGCATACAACGAAGCACTGACCGCAAAGTATACATTCATTTCCTATGATATGAGCCTGATTGCCTGAAAAGCGAATTGATTTAACAGGGCAGTGGCGAATACATTTGTAGCAGTTTTTACAGTTGGATTTTTTAAGGGTCATACAGTTTGGCATCTGTTTTTACCTCACTTTCCAAGCTTTTCTAAAACATTTTCTCTAAAAAATTCTTTAAAGGTTTCTTTGGTGATACCGGTATAGATTTCATCGTCAACCTGAACCGTTACTCCTATACGGTTGCATTTGCCTATACAAAAGCTGCCGGCAAGTGTAATTTCGTTTTCAAGCTGATTTTCCAAAACTGCGCTTTGAAGCAGTTCGATTATATCCTGAGAACCCTTTAAATGGCAGGAACTGCCCACGCAGACCTGAATAATCATTTTACTCACTCCACCTGAAATGTGACAGAGTATATTACACTCTGCCACATCCATTTAATTATAATGCTTTTTTAATGTTTTCTTCGAAGAAATCCTTTACGGAGTCGGGAGTAACTGAGAAGAACGTATCGTCAACCATAACGCAAACGCCCTTTTGGCAGTTACCCATGCAGAAAGTGCCGCCAAGCTCGACCTTATCGCCGAGATTTTCCTCAGCAATAAGATACTGAAGCTGTTCAACAACCTTGTGGGAGCCTTTAATGTGGCAGGAGCTGCCTATACAAACCGTAACCTTCATTATTTTCTTCTCCTTATTATTCGTAGTCTACAACATCAACCCATGAAAGCAGGAATTCACGTTCCTTCTCATTGCCCTTTACAGACTGCGAAGCCGCAACGATAGGCATCCATTTCTGAACATACTGCTTTGCGGTGTTGCTCTTTTTGCAGAATAAATCAAGATATTTCTTTGCACCCTCGATATCTCCGTTCAGCCAGAAAAGGAGATATGTTCTTGCAACATCGGCAGAAGCGTTGCCCTGTGTTGCGTGAGACCAGTCGATAATATAGGGTGTACCGTCCTCAGAGATGATTATGTTTGAGGGATTGAAGTCGCCGTGGCAAACCTTATTGTGCTTAGGCATACCCTCAAGTCTTGTATGGAGGTCATAGCGGGTGGTGGCATCAAGCTCACTCTCGCTTATATTACGGTTCATCTTATCCTTAAGCTTGTTAAGCAAGGGACAGGTTTTCTTATGCATTTCAATCTGCAAATCAACGAAAAGCTCTAAGTATTCGTCCTTTTTCTCGGGATTTTCCTGCATAAGCTGATCTAAGGTCTTGCCCTTGATATACTCGGAAACGATTGCCCATTTGCCGTCTATCATACTAACCTCAAGAATTTTGGGAATGTTAAGACCGACTTCTTCAATTCTTGCCTGATTAAGAGCTTCGTTAAGAATATCTGCCTTGGAGTAATCTTCATTGAAAACCTTTATACATCTGTCACCGTCACGGTAAACGGTTTTAGCGTTTCTTACTGCTATAACTCTGTCTAATTTCATTTTCTACACCCCACAAATTAAATTTTTTCGTTTTTGCCGTAATAAGCGTTGAGATACATCTGCTTTATCTCGCTCATTAACGGATATCTCGGGTTGGCTCCGGTGCACTGATCGTCAAATGCCTGCTCGGTCATATCGTCAAGACGGGCTAAGAAGTCTGCCTCGTCGGCAACATAGTCCTTAATTGTCTCCTTTATGCCAACCTTCTTCTTGAAGTCGTCAATAGCCTTAATGAGGTTTTCAACCTTTTCCTCATCATTCTTGCCCTTAAGACCTAAATAATCTGCAACCTCGGCATAACGCGCGAGAGTATGCGGATGGTCATACTGTGAGAAGGTACCCATCTTTGCAGGAACCTCGGAAGAGTTGAAACGGATAACCTCGTCTATCATAAGAGCGTTTGCAACACCGTGGGGCAGGTGGTGGAAGGCACCGAGCTTATGAGCCATAGAGTGGCATACACCTAAGAATGCGTTTGCAAAAGCCATACCTGCCATTGTTGCGGCATTTGCCATTTTTTCACGTGCAACAGGGTCATTAGCGCCGTTATCATAAGCCTTGGGGAGATATTCAAATATCATCTTAAGGCTGCGAAGAGCTAAGCCGTCTGTATAATCTGTAGCCATCATTGAAGCATAAGCCTCAAGAGCGTGGGTTACAGCGTCAATACCCGAAGCAGCGGTGAGTCCCTTTGGAGCGGTCATATGGAAATCAGCGTCGATAATAGCCATATTGGGGAGAAGCTCGTAATCTGCAAGGGGATATTTAACACCGGTCTTTTCATCGGTGATAACTGCAAAGGGTGTAACCTCGGAGCCTGTTCCGGCAGAGGTGGGAACTGCAATAAAGTAAGCCTTTTCGCCCATCTTGGGGAATGTGTAGACTCTCTTACGGATATCCATAAAGCGCATAGCCATATCCATAAAGTCAGCCTCAGGATGCTCATAGAGAACCCACATAATCTTAGCGGCATCCATAGCGCTTCCGCCGCCCAAAGCAATGATGGTATCGGGCTGGAATGCTCTCATCTGCTCGGCTCCGCGAACAGCACATTCAAGGGTCGGGTCGGGAGCAACGTCAAAGAAGGTAGTGTGCTGAATACCCATCTGGTCAAGCTTATCGGTAATCGGCTTTGTATAGCCGTTATTGTAAAGGAAAGTATCAGTAACGATAAATGCCTTTTTCTTATTCATAACTTCTCTTAACTCATCAAGAGCAACAGGCAGACAGCCTTTCTTAATATAAACCTTTTCAGGTGCTCTGAACCAAAGCATATTTTCTCTCCTCTCGGCAACGGTTTTGATATTTATAAGATGCTTAACTCCAACATTCTCGGATACCGAGTTGCCGCCCCAAGAGCCGCAGCCCAGTGTAAGCGAGGGAGCAAGCATAAAGTTGTAAATATCGCCTATACCGCCCTGTGCAGAGGGAGTGTTAACAAGTATACGGCAGGTTTTCATTCTTGCAGAGAACTCTGCGATTTTCTCCTGCTCGGTTACTGCGTTGAGATAGATAGCAGAGGTATGACCGTAGCCGCCGTCAGCAACTAACTGCTCAGCCTTTGAAAAAGCATCGTTAATATCCTTTGCTTTGTACATTGCAAGAACAGGGGAGAGCTTCTCGTGAGCAAACTCTTCTGAAATTTCAACGCTTTCAACCTCACCGATGAGTATTTTTGTTGCCTCAGGAACGGTAACTCCGGCAAGGGCAGCAATAGTAACAGGCTTTTGACCTACTATCTTAGCGTTAAGCGCGCCGTTGATGATTATTGTTTTACGAACCTTTTCGGTTTCTTCGGGGCTTAAGAAATAGCAGCCTCTGTCCGCAAATTCCTTTTTAACAGCCTTGTAAACCTTGTCAAGAACGATAACCGACTGCTCAGAAGCGCAAATCATACCGTTATCAAAGGTTTTAGAATGAATAATTGAGTTAACTGCGAGAATAATATCAGCAGTATCGTCAATAATAGCAGGGGTGTTGCCTGCTCCAACACCTAAAGCCGGCTTACCGCTTGAATAAGCAGCCTTAACCATTCCGGGACCGCCTGTTGCGAGGATTATATCAGCCTCTTTCATTACAAGGTTTGTCATATCAAGAGAAGGAACATCTATCCAGGAAACTATTCCCTCGGGAGCGCCTGCTGCAACTGCCGCTTCAAGTACTAGCTTTGCGGCGGCTATTGTTGATTTCTTTGCTCTGGGGTGGGGACTGATTATAATACCGTTTCTTGTTTTAAGGCTTATAAGAATTTTAAAAATAGCGGTAGAAGTTGGGTTGGTTGTGGGAATAACTGCGGCAACAACACCTATAGGCTCCGCAATCTTCTTTATTCCGTAAGCGGTATCCTCTTCGATAACACCGCAGGTTTTTGTATCCTTATATGCATTGTAGATATATTCGGCGGCATAGTGATTTTTTATTACCTTATCTTCAACAATACCCATTCCGGTTTCCTCAACCGCCATTTTAGCAAGCGGTATTCTGGCCTTGTCGGCAGCGGATGCGGCAGCAAGGAAGATTTTGTCTACCTGAGCCTGAGAGTAGGTGGCGAATATTTTCTGAGCCTCGCGAACTCTCGCTATTGCTTCTTCCAGCTTTTCAACGCTGTCTACAAAAGAGTAATTTGTTTCCATTTAACAGGTCTCCTTTTTAAAATTTGCTGTTTATTTTCTGTTTGTTAATATTTTAACACACTTTTATTCTGTTGGCAATTATATTATACATATATGGGTTATATAATTTTTGATATACCTAATTATTTTATGAAAGGCATTTTCTTTTTGAATTGCAAAGCTGTGTTATAAAGCTGTTGTCCAACTCGGAAAGACGGCTGTCGCTCTTGTATATTAAAACATCCTTATAGGTTTTGCGTATATCGGTACATTTTTTCTGAACAAGATTATAGCGCTTGAGATAAGCCTCAGGCAAAGGTGTGTCCAGCATAAAGGTATTGTAATTAGAACTAAGCATTTCAAGCTGGGCCGCCCTGTCATTTATATGGATAGCTCCTCTGGAAGATGTTTCTGAAAATGATGTATACGAAATCTCCAAGAGGTCGTTAAGCTCCTTTGAGTTTATTGCCTTGGATGCCGCGAGCGGACTTTGCGCGCTTAATATAACAAAGCAGTCAAACTCGGCTATCAGCTCGTAGGTGAGATTTTTTTCTTCAAAAAGTTCCTTATAGTATTTATCTTGCTCTTCGAAATATCTTATAATGCCGAGCTTGAATTCCCCTTTTATTACATCGCTTAAAACTTCATGGGGGAGGGCTTCCTTATAGGATATGTCCGCAGGGTCGGGAGAAAGACAGAGCGAAAGAGCTGAAAAAGATTCGGATATATATCCAGCCGCAGTACAGGAAACGGAAAGTTTTTGCTTTATCGGTAGCCTTTCCTTATATATAGATTTGATTTCCTCTATTTCAGCCAGTATCTTTTCGGCGCGTGCAATAAAGTGTTCCCCGTCTCGCGTGAGAAACATACCCTTTGCGGAGCGGTCAAAAATAGTTATGCCGAGGTCTGCTTCGAGGTCCTTTATAGCTCTGCTTAAATTAGGCTGGGCTATGATAAGCTTGTCCGATGCTTTGTTTATTGAGCCGCACTTTGAAACCTCTACCGCGTATTTAAGATGAAGAATATTCATATATTTTCCCCCTTATTCCTTTTAGATTATATCAAAAAACAGCTAAGAAATAAATAAAAAATTTAAATATTTATAATAATTATATACTTTATTAAAAAATATGGAAAAATATTTAAAAATTCTTTTTTTGTGATTGCAAGGGGACAAAGTATTTGGTATAATTCATTAGAAAGAAGGAAGATGAAATGAAGATAAGAGATATATTGAAAAGCGAAAAAATGTCAATGTCGTTTGAGGTTTTTCCTCCTAAGACCGACTCGGCATTTGAAAGTGTTAAAACCGCAACAGAGGAAATTGCCACACTTTTACCTTCTTTTATGAGTGTTACATATGGTGCCG
Source organism: Clostridia bacterium (assembly GCA_017472575.1). Taxonomy (GTDB): domain Bacteria; phylum Bacillota; class Clostridia; order Oscillospirales; family Acutalibacteraceae; genus UBA737. The sequence continues at coordinate 27,936 of JAFUPX010000039.1, forward strand.
GAGGGGGAACCAGCAAGTATACTCTTGATATCGCAAAGGATATCAAACAAAAACACGGCGTTCCTACCTTGGCTCACCTTACATGCGTTTCTTCAACAAGGCAAACCGTTAAACAGCGTATTAAAGATATGCACGAAGCGGGTATTGAAAATGTTATGGCTTTAAGAGGTGATTTAACTCCAGAGCTTGAGAAGAGCAATCGCGGCGATTGGGACTACCGTTATGCCACCGATTTAATTTACGAGCTTAAAAACAGCGGATACGATTTTTGTATCGGAGGAGCCTGTTATCCTGAAATTCACCCTGAAAGCGCTAATCAGAAAGAGGATATAAAGCATTTAAAGGAAAAGGTAGATGCCGGCTGTGAGTTTTTAACCACTCAGATGTTTTTTGATAACAATCTGCTTTATAATTTTCTTTATAAAATAAGAGAGGCGGGTATAACCGTTCCGATTGTGCCGGGCATTATGCCAATAACAAATGCAAATCAGGTTGAAAGGGCTATTAAGCTTTCAGGCTCGCATATGCCGCAGAGATTTAAGAGCCTTGTAGATAAGTTCGGTTCAAACCCCGAAGCTATGAAGCAGGCAGGCATTGCCTATGCTACCGACCAGATAATTGACCTTTATGCCAACAACATAACAAATGTTCATGTTTATTCTATGAATAAGCCGGATATTGCCCGAAGGATAACCGAAAACCTTTCGGATATTTTAGGAAGCGTATGAGTGTTTGTTTAATTAAGGAATATACGGGTATCCCTTTTGATAGAGATGAGATTTTAAGATACGCAGGCTGTAGGTCGCAATCGGAGGAGATATCTGCTCTTGCAGAGGAATGTATTAAAGAAGCTGAAAATGTTTTCAGCTACAAGGTTTGCTACAGTGTTTATCCTATTAATATTAAGGAAAATAAAGTGCAGTTTCCCTTTGCTCAGGTTAATTCAGCGTACCTTGCAAAAAAGCTTGAAGGCTGTAACGGTGCGGTTGTGTTTGGAGCAACCGTGGGGCTGGGGATAGACAGGCTGATTGCTAAATACGGTGTTCTTTCCCCTGCAAAAGCGGTTATATTTCAGGCTTTGGGTGCAGAGCGAATAGAAAGCCTTTGTAATACCTTTAATAAGGAAATTAAAGAAAAGTATAAAAATGTTAAACCGCGAATGAGTCCGGGCTATGGTGATATACCCCTAAAGCTACAGCGGGATATTTTTTCAGTGCTTGACTGTCCGCGGAAAATCGGGTTGATGCTGAATGAAAGTATGCTTATGTCGCCCTCTAAATCTGTTACGGCGATAATAGGCATATCGGGAGATGAGTTTTTTGAATATAACTGAATATATAAAGGATAACGTACTGTATCTTGACGGCGGAATGGGTACGCTTTTGCAGTCGGCAGGGTTAAAGCCGGGCGAGTACCCAGAGCGTTGGAATATAAGCCACAGAGAAACCGTAAAACAGATACACGCTGATTATTTCAGTGCCGGAAGTAATGTGGTTTGCACTAACACCTTTGGAGCAAATCTGCTGAAATTTGAAGCAAATGAGCTTGAAGAGATAATAAAAGCGGCGGTTGAGAATGTAAGGCAAGCGAAAGAAAAAAGCAGCGGTAATCAAGAGAAATTCATTGCTCTTGATATAGGTCCGTTAGGAAAGCTTTTAAAGCCTTACGGGGATTTTGATTTTGAAGAAGCGGTAGAAACCTTTGCATATACGGTAAGATTGGGCGAAAAATACGGTGCCGATTTAATCCTGATTGAAACTATGAACGATAGCTATGAAACCAAGGCGGCATTGCTTGCGGCTAAGGAAAACAGTAGTCTTCCGGTATTCGTTTCCAATGCCTACGGTGAGGACGGTTGCCTTATGACAGGTGCGTCGCCCGAGGCTATGGTTGCCCTGCTTGAAGGAATGGGAGCCGATGCGATAGGTCTTAACTGCTCTTTAGGGCCTGACCAGCTGAGCGGCGTTGCAGAAAAGCTGTTAGCTTCCGCCAGCGTTCCGGTAATTTTTAAGCCTAATGCCGGACTTCCGAGAAGTGAAAACGGAAAGACAGTTTTTGATGTTTCCCCCGAAGCCTTTGCAAAGAGTATAAAAAAGCTTATGGAAAGGGGCGTTCGCATAGCAGGCGGCTGCTGCGGAACAACACCTGAGTATATACGCTGTCTTGTAAACGAAACAAAGGGCATAAAGACTGTAGAAATAACACAAAAGAATAAAACAGTAGTAAGCTCCTATGCAAAATGTGTTGAGTTCGGTTCTGCTCCTGTTCTTATCGGGGAGCGGATAAACCCTACAGGTAAAAAACGCTTCAAGCAAGCTCTTGTTGAAAATGATATTGATTATATTTTAAAAGAGGGTATTAGCCAGCAGGAGAGCGGTGTTCATATACTGGATGTAAATGTCGGAATTCCGGATATAAACGAGCCGGAAATGCTTAAAAAAACCGTCTGTGCTTTACAGGCTGTTACAGAGCTTCCTTTGCAGATTGATACTTCCGACCCTACTGCTATGGAAAACGCGCTTCGCCGATATAACGGCAAGGCGATGATAAACTCGGTAAACGGTAAAAAAGAGAGTATGGAGGCGGTATTCCCCCTTGCTAAGAAATACGGCGGTGTTATAGTTGCACTTACTCTCGATGAAAACGGAATTCCCGAAACTGCAAGCGGCAGAGTGGAAATAGCAAAAAAAATCTTAAAAACCGCCGAAAAATACGGAATTTCTAAAAAGGATATTGTTTTTGACACCCTTGCAATGGCTGTAAGTGCCCAGAGTGACGCGGCGAAGGTAACACTCGAAGCTTTAAAAAGAATCAAGAACGAGCTTGGATGCCATACATCACTCGGAGTATCGAATATTTCGTTCGGTCTGCCCGGCAGAGCTACTGTAAACAGTACATTTTTCGCCTGTGCCTTGGAAAACGGACTTTCCGCCGCAATTATGAATCCGTATTCGGCTGATATGATGAAAACCTATTATTCCTATAACGCTCTTCATGGGTTTGATAATAATTTTGAAGAATATATAGCCTTTGCTGAGAGTTTAACCGAAACGAGTGTTGTAAGCGAAAAGAAAGCTCAGGTTAATGACGGGGAAAAGGGAACAGAGCTTCAAAATTCCATAATAAAGGGATTAAAAGAGCAGGCGGCAGTTTTAACTAAAGAGCTTTTAAGCTGTGGGGAGCCTTTGGAGATAGTTAAAAACGAAATAATTCCTGCATTGGATGTTGTAGGCAAAGGCTTTGAAGAAAAAAAAGTATATCTACCCCAGCTTTTGATGAGTGCTGAGGCGGCAAAGTATGCCTTTGAAGAGATTAAGAGCTTTATGTCTGCATCCAAGCAAGAGGGTATTTCAAAATGCAGTATCGTTATAGCAACCGTTAAGGGAGATATTCACGATATCGGTAAGAATATAGTGAAGCTGTTGCTCGAAAATTACGGCTTTAAGGTAAGTGACCTTGGAAAGGACGTACCTGCTGAGGATATCGTCAATGAAGTTAAAAGACTTAATGCACCGATTGCGGCTTTAAGTGCTTTGATGACGACAACCGTCCCTGCAATGGAGGATACAATAAAGCTTCTGCGCAAGCAAGCGCCATGGTGCAAGGCGGTTGTAGGAGGCGCGGTTTTAAATCAGGAATACGCTGATAAAATCGGCGCTGATAAATACGCTAAGGACGCTATGGAAACAGTCCGCTATGCGGAAAAAATTTCAGAGGTGTGAAATATGTATTTTAAAAACACAGAAAGCTTTTACAATGAAACAGAAGATTACGGTAACGGCTATCGCATTACATATCTTAAGGGAATTGAAAAGCTGATTGAAAACAGAAAAAAGGAATGTCTTAAAAAACGTATTGCTTTCGGAAAGGAAATAGCTTCAAACAGGGAAGAGTACCGAAAAAAATATTTCGATATGCTTGGCTGGCCTTTAAATGAAGAGAAAAAGCCTATAATAAGCGTTACCGAAAATAAGATTTTTGAGGATGAAGCACGCGAAATAGTAAGGATGCAGTTTGAGCTTTTTGAGGGCTATAAGTTTTACGGTATACTTATAAAGCATAAGTCTGAAAAAGCGTTGCCTCTGGTTATCTCACAGCACGGCGGCTGGGGTACTCCCGAGCTTTGCAGCAGCTTTTTCGGCAGCGCGAATTATAACGATATGTCCCTGCGCCTTTTTAACCGCGGTGTTAATGTTTTTGCACCGCAAACCCTTCTCTGGAAAAAGGATGTATTTGGTCCTGATAATAACCGCAATGAGATAGACAATATGTTAAAGCAGCTGGGCGGCTCGATAGCGGCGCTTGAAATTTACAGTATAATAAGATGTATCGATTATTTTGAGGAACAAGACTTCTGCGATAAGCAGTTTGCAATGGCAGGTCTTTCCTACGGCGGATTTTACACTCTTTATACAACCGCCGCTGATACCAGAATTAAGGCAGCACTGGCTTCCAGCCATTTTAATGACAGAACGGTTTATAATTGGCATGATAAGGTTTGGTTCGGCTCGGGCGAGACCTTTCTTGACGCTCAGGTTGCGGCACTTGTCTGCCCCCGATTTTTGAGAATTGAGGTAGGAGATAACGACGAGCTGTTTGACGCTTCTTTAGCCCAAAAGGAATATGAAATTTTAAAGGATTACTATTCCGAAAGTAAAGAAAATTTACAGTTTAATGTATTTAAGGGAGTTCATGAGTTCTGTCCAGAGGATGACGGAATTGAGGAACTGCTTTCAAAATTAGATTTATAAACGGTGAAAAATTATGATAAAGGTTGTTTTATTTGATTTAGACGGTACACTTCTTCCTATGGATCAGGAGGTTTTTACAAAAACTTATTTTAAGCTGCTTGCAAAAAAGTTAGCTCCTTTGGGCTATGAACCGGAACAGCTTATAAAAGCAATTTGGGCAGGCACCGCCGCTATGGTTAAAAATAACGGTGACTGTGTAAATGAAGAGGCTTTCTGGAAAAAATTCTGTGAGTTTTACGGCGAAAAAGCATTAGAGGATAAGCCGATTTTTGATAAGTTCTATGAAGAAGAATTTCAGCAGGCAAAACAAGTGTGCGGCTTTAATGAAAATGCTGTACAGGCTGTTAAGCTTATAAAAGAAAAAGGAATAAGAGTTGCTCTTGCAACAAATCCTATTTTTCCGGCTGTTGCAACCGAAAGCCGTATAAAATGGGCAGGGTTTGAGCCTTCTGATTTTGAGCTTTATACAACTTACGATAATTCGTCACATTGTAAGCCGAACCCTGAATATTATAAGGATATACTGAAAAAACTAAACTGTAAGGCAGAGGAATGTCTTATGGTGGGAAATGATGTTAATGAGGATATGATTGCTGAAAAAATAGGTATGCAGGTCTTCCTTTTGGATGACTGCATAATAAATAAGGATAGCAAGGATATATCCTGTTATAACAGCGGCGGTTTTGAAAAACTTATGGAAACGGTGAAAGAGTGGTAACGGTTTTACTCGTTGTAATTTATATATGCTTTATAGGGCTTGGAATTCCCGATTCGCTTTTTGGAACAGCATGGCCTTCGATTTATACGGAGTTTTCTTTGCCGGTTTCGAGCGCAAATTTCGTTACAGTTCTTATCTCCTGCGGAACGATAACGGCAAGTCTGTTAAGTGTAAAGATTATAAAAAGGTTCGGAACAGGGGCTACAACAGCGCTCAGTACTGCCTTAACTGCTATGGCACTGCTTGGATTTTCGTTTTCGAGGAATTTAGTAGGGCTTTGTGCTTTTGCGGTTCCGTTGGGGTTGGGAGCCGGAGCGATTGACTCGGCACTTAACAACTATATAGCAATGCATTATAAGGCTGTGCATATGAATTTTCTGCATTGCTTTTACGGTATCGGTGTTTCTTTAAGTCCGTATATTATGTCGCTTGTTTTAAAAAACGGAAACTGGCGGCTTGGCTACCGTACGGCTTTTGTTATTCAAGTTTGTATAGCGGCGGTCGCGGTCCTTTCGTTGCCGCTTTGGAAAAAAGTAAAGCATAGCGCAAGCTTGGAAAAAGAGAAAACTGCAGAAATAAAGGATGTAGGTTTTTTAACGCTTGCTAAAGATAAAAGGGTAAGAACTGTATGGCTTATGTTTATGTCCTCATGTGCTGTTGAAGCAACCTACGGTACTTGGGGCAGCACATATCTTGTATCCTCAAAGGGATTTAATTTTTCAGCCGCAGCGGTAATAGTAACCTGCTATTATATAGGTATGGCTGTAGGAAGATTTTTTTCGGGGTTACTCTCCAAAAAATATACAAGCTGGCAGCTTATATACATCGGTCAGGCGATTATGGCGATAGGCTTTGTTATTTTGATTTTGCCTCTGCACGGTACTTTTTCAGCAGTGGCGCTGTTTTTTATAGCGCTTGGAAATGCTCCGCTTTTCCCGAATCTTGTGCAGCTTACTCCTGAAAATTTCGGTGCCGATATATCCCAATCGGTTATGGGAACCCAGATGGCGGTAGCAAGTGCGGCTATTATGATTTTGCCGGCGGTTTTCGGGTTTCTGGCTCAGGGTGTGGGCACTTGGATTTTTCCGTATTACGGATTGCTGTTTTATATTATAATGGTTTTTGCGGTATTTAAAATGCGTGGCAAAGAAGATGCATATAATACTGATTATACTAGACGAAGACTGTAATTTAATAAATTGAAAAGAAAAAGCCGAGGAAATTTTCCTCGGCTAACATTTTTTAATCTTTTTGGAGTTTTTATCGCAGAAAAGCATTTCGTCAGCATTGTAAAAAGCCTTTTTAAATGCATTCTTTTCTCTGCACGCAACTGCCGAATAGCCTTTTGAAAAGCGGAAATCATTTTGGCTTATTTCTAATTCTTTTAGTTGCAACAAAAGGCTGATTAGGTCATCCTCTTGGATATTTTCTGAAATGACGATAAATTCATCGCCACCAAATCGGTAAATACTGTGATTTTGCGAATTGAAAATTTTACTCAGCCGTTTTGCGGCTGATATTAAAACTTCGTCACCGGCTAAATGACCCTTTGTATCGTTAATAGTTTTAAAACTGTCAATATCGAATAACAGAATATAAATATCTCCATTATTTTGTTTTTCAAGTTCTTTTATTTTCAAATCGTAAGCGTTGCGGTTAAAGAGACCGGTAAGATTGTCTTTAAAAGCTAATTCATACCAGCTTATATCAAGAGTGTTATCTTGATTTTTGAAATTTCGGTACGAAAAATGCGGTTTCATATTTTTGATTATAAAGATTGTAACTGTTATACATAATAAAATCAGAAGAATAATTAATAAAATTCCGCAGACTAAAGACAACACTTTATTCAATTTAATATCTCTTCCTATCTTTTTTGGGTAAAATTGGCAAAAATAATTATAATCCATTATTTAGGCGAAGTCAAGTACAATAATATTTAATTTAAAGATTATAAGAAAATTTGTGAATATTTTTATAATTATGTTAGAAATTATAACATATAATTATAACATATGCCAAGGCATAATATTGATGGGGTGAATAAGTGTGAAAGAAAAACTCATCATAAATAAAAAAGCTTTAAAGGGTGAAGACGGATATAAAACATTTTCAATTAGAATAAAGGACGAAACGGTTAACAGTCTTGATGAATTATCAAAATCCACTAACCGCTCCCGAAACGAATTAATAAATATTTTACTTGATTATGCAATTAAAAATTGTGAGGTTAAATAAATAGCGCTTAACTTTTTTACAAAGTTAAGCGCTGTGTTTACTGTATGTTTAAATTATTTTTCTTTTGCGAAATAAAATTTGCCTCTTAACATATGCAAGGCGAAATTCATTGAAAAAGCAAGTCGAAAGACTTGCTTTTTTCTGAAAGAGGTGTACAAATTTGAAGTACTTTTAAATTTTTAGCTATGTGTTCGAACTCTTACATATTTTATAATTTGTCGGCAAAGCCGACACCGAAATTATTCATTATTCATCAGCGAAGCGACTTACATATTCATTATTCACCCGAAATCCTGTCGAATGAATAATGAATATTGAATAATGAAAAATGAATAATACAAAACGAAAATCCTGCCGACAATAGTCGACAGGATTTTCGTTTTGGTGGAGCTGATGGGATTTGAACCCACGACCTCCTGAATGCGAACCAGGCACTCTACCAACTGAGCTACAACCCCGTATATACAGACTGTCACCGTATACATTTTACTCTCCCCAGTATTTTCTGTCAAGACTTCTGAACGAAATTGCTGAGAAAATATGATTTTTTTCAATGATTTTACTGCCGGACAGGTCTGCAATTGTTCTTGCAACCTTTAATATTCTGTCATACGCTCTTGCAGACATTCCGAGTTTATCAAAGGAAATTCTTAAAAGGGAAGAGGCTTCGCTGCTCATAACGCAATATTTCTTTAAAAGAGCGGGTGTGAGTCTTGCGTTGCAGGAGATTCCTGTACCTTTGTAGCGTTCAATTTGTATTTTTCTTGCTTTGTTCACTCTTTCTCTTATCTGAGCAGAGGTCTCGCATTTTTCCTCAGAGCTTAATTCCGAATAGTCAACCGGAGGAACCTCAATGTGCAAATCGAGACGGTCTAACATAGGACCGGATATCCGATTAAGATATTTATGTACCATATTCTGTGAGCAGGTGCAGGCTCTTGTCGGATGACCGAAAAAACCGCAGGGGCATGGATTCATCGCGGCAACAAGTGTTATTGAGCTTGGATATGTAACCGAACCTGAAACTCTTGATATGCTTACCTTACCGTCCTCCAAAGGCTGGCGCAGGGCTTCCATAACATCACGTCTGAACTCAGGCAGCTCGTCAAGAAATAAAACTCCGTTATGTGCCAGAGAAATTTCACCGGGTTTTGGAACGCTTCCTCCGCCGGCAAGTCCCGCAGAAGAAATTGAATGGTGAGGCGAGCGAAAGGGTCTTGAGGTTATTAGAGGATTTTTCTTATCAAGTGTTCCGGCTATTGAATGAATTTTAGTGGTTTCTATTGATTCTTCAAAGGTCATTTCAGGAAGAATTGTCGGAAGCCGTTTTGCGAGCATACTTTTTCCTGCTCCCGGAGGTCCTATAAGGAGAATGTTATGTCCTCCCGCGGCGGCAACCTCCAGTGCCTTTTTGGCAGCAAGCTGGCCTTTAACATCACAAAAGTCAAGCTGTTCTGAAATTGCCGATTCCTCTATAACTGTTTTCGGAGCTTTAGCCATTAACTGTTCACCCTTAAGGTGATTTATCATTTCTTTAATATTACTTACACCGTAAACGTTAATTCCGTCAATAACAGCGGCCTCTGCCGCATTCTCAGCCGGAACAAAGATACTGCCGATTCCGTTTTGACGGGCGGTTATGGTCATAGCGAGAACTCCGTTTATAGGTCTTAGCTGACCGTCCAGCGCAACCTCGCCTATGGCGATACAGTTAGATAAATCTGCCTCAAGCTGTTTTGATGCCCTGAGAATGGAAAGGAGAATCGGTAAATCATAAGCCGCACCCTCTTTTTTCTTGTCTGCCGGTGCAAGATTAACGGTAATACGGCTTACAGGGAATTTAAATCCGCAGTTTTTTATCGCCGCGCGCACTCTGTCACGAGATTCTTTTACAGAGGCATCAGGCAGACCTACAATATCAAATCCCGGCAAACCGTTTGAAACATCTGCCTCAACCTCTATCATATAGGATTCTATTCCAAAAAGCCCTACGCTTTTAAGTCTCGCAAACACAGGCAATCCCCCTAAAAAACTTTTTATTAAAAATAATTATATAACATTTTTTTACAATTATCAATAAACAAAAAGTTTTTCTGCTTGACAACTCACCCGCCAAACAATATAATAATAAAGATGTTTACGCAGAAGTATCGAAGTGGGGACGTTGCCGTGCGCTGCCGGTGGCAGATGAAGCGAGGCATAAGGAGTGGCCGCGGTCGAAATTTTTGCACGGTAGTGCTGAAAAATTTCGGGCACCGCAACAGGACATAACGGGGCGCCCCGTTTGGTAAAAATTGAATAGTTCGTTATACTCCAACCGGAGTTTAACATATACGGAGACGTATCGAAGTGGTCATAACGGGGCTGACTCGAAATCATACACTGTGGTCTTGAGTAACCACCTCAAGAGTGGCTTAAATACTGACTTTTTGAGTTCCTGTTTTGACAAACCACAATTTTTTCTAACAGCATTTCTAACAGATTTGCACCCTTTTTTCAAGTTTACACTCGCTTTTGCGATGTAAATATATATGGAGGCGTATCGAAGTGGTCATAACGAGCTCGACTCGAAATCGAGTTGCCCTCACGGGCACGCGAGTTCGAATCTCGCCGCCTCCGCCATGTAAGAAGCAGTAGGTTTTGCCTACTGCTTTTTACTTTATAAGCTGCAGGTTGGTCTTCTCGTGGAGCTTCGACTTTTGTTCGATGTCGTTGTAATCTCTGGACAGAAGGAATTTCATGAATTGCTCTTTGGGGATTGCATAAGAATTTGCAATGAAAAATGTTTTAATAACCCCCTTTTTAATCCATCTACGAACGCTCTCATTGGTGTATCCTGTAATTTGACAGATATCACCTGTTGATAACACAGGATTTCTATCGCTTAAAAGATTCTCATAATGTACCTTTGCTTTTTTATGGTCAAGGTTATCATACATAATATTCTTATTAACTTTTTTTATGGGTACCGAAGGGAGGGTTGAATAATCAACCTCCACATTGGAATCGATAAAGTTCAGAACATCCGACATCTTTATTTGATACCTTCGAGTCTTCTTACCTGTGTCAACACAAGGAATGTACCCATTGTCCAGCAAAAACTTTGCGCGTCGTTTGCTGATATGCAGAATCTTATACAACTGTTCCTTGGTAATAATTTCTTCGGCGGCAGATTCTTCCAAAACAATTTCTTCGTTAGGTATCATATAGCATCTACTCCTTTCAAAATTTCCGACAGTTGTTGTCGGTGTTTTTCCGGTTTCTTGATTTTGCCAATATGTCGTTGACTTGACATATATCGAATCAGGTCATTCTTTGTAACGTATTTTCTCCGTTTGATTTCTATACAGCTCAAATCGCCTGAAAGAGTCCACCGATGAACAACCTTAGGGTTATAACCCGATACCCTTGCTACATCAGACATAGCAAGGACATCGGGTTCTTCTTTTAGCAAAGATTCATAATAACGCTTTGCAACATCTGCATCGATTGAATAATACTGTCGTGTTCGTTCTTTTCGCTCTGAGCGGGTAAGGTTACCTTTATACATACATTAATCTTCCTTATCTTCTAATCCGCAAGAGACCAAACTTGCTCTTTCTCTCAATTCGTCATCGATAACCGTGTATACCTTATTAAACCACTCCGAGTGCTCAATCGTTTTACCAGTAGCAACGGCATCATCAATGTTAAGATGGCCGTAATATCTAATAGTAGTATCAATTGTTGCGTGACCGAGCCACTGTTGCACCAAAGCCAAAGAAACTTTGCCAAGACGAATCATGTGAGTAGCGAAGGTGTGGCGCATATCGTGATATCTTACCTTGCGGATTCCCATCTTTTTAAGCATTACACCGAAATGGTCCGAAACGTAGTCGGGTCTAATAATCGTGCCGTTGGGTTGAACACATACAAAGTCTTCAAAACGTGTGTCATAACCTTTGCCAAACACTGTCTTGTTGGTTTCAATCATTTGTTTTTGTTTTTGGAGCAAATCAAACAAATAGTCACTGTAAATAGGAAGTTTTCTACGGCTTGTCCTGTTTTTTACTGTTCTCTGAAAAACAACAAAAGATTTGTCAACTTTCTTTTGCCAAATTACATCTTTATACCGCTTGTCATTCGGCAAAATTTCCGTCTTGCTTTCGATGATGCTGCGGTTAATAAAAATAGTTCGGTTTTCAAAATCTATCGCCGACCAGCGAAGTCCCAACACTTCGGAACGGCGCATACCGAAAAACAATGCCAATTGAACCACGATGTTAACGGGGTCATATTTATCGTTTAACCTTTCTGCAAGAATCACACTCTCATCAAATTTAAGAGGGTCACACTCAAAATCTTCAACAGAAATCTCATCAATGAAATCAAGAGGATTTTCTGGGATAATTCTAGTCTTGTATGCTTTTTGTAAAGGCTTGCTAATCAAAGACTTGTATCGTTTCATCGTTGTGCCTTTCAAACCAACACTCCTACAATACTCAAAAAATTCATCTAAAACATCCGCCGTAACATCTTTTAGTAAATACTGGTGTAATTCCTTGAAATAGGTTTTCAGTTTAGCATTCGCAATACTAATATAGGAATCATAAGCGCCCAACTTATAGTCATTAGTATGAGTGTTTAGATAATGTACAACATAGTCATAAAAGTTCATATTTGCTGTGTTGTATTTTTTGAGTTCTTGCGGGGTCATGTGCTTAACTTCATCTGTCTTTACGAGATGATTGTACAACTCAGCATCCAACTTATTAAGCATTTCATACAACTCATTTTGGGCATCAGTAAAAGCCATCTTGCCATCTTTAGTATATCTGCCTTTACGAGCAATTTTCTTCATAAACTGAACTCGTTTTCCTGCGTTAATGTCATAATGTCTGATGCAGGCATAGTAGGTTCCGTTCTTTAAATGAACAGAACCACTTGCAGGTTTTTGTCCGAGTGCTGCAAGTTTCTTTCTCATGCAACAACACCCCCTCTCAAATAATTTTCAACCGCCAGTTTAGGAATGCGATATGTATTCCCAATGGTTACGGCATAAATAGCACCCTCCCTGATAAGTTTATATGCTGCATATTCGCCTATCGATAGAATCTGCTGAAGGTCAACTACTGTCAAAACATCAGGATACTTTTTGATGCTCTTATGTGCTCTGGTTTTGATTGCTTCTGCTTTTGTCATTTAAAACATCTCCTTAACTGATTATTTACACTTGTGCAAGCAAGTGTATGTAAGTTTTAAATTCCGGTAATATTTGTGAATAAATCAATTAAGGAATTGCTCTGGCGGGCAGGTTATCTACCCGCCGGTGCAATGTAATTTCAAAGTAAGATTAAGCTATTAAATTTCTTTAGTTGGATTTAAAAACAACCATTTTGATTCTTCTTCTGAAAAGAATTTTGAATCTCCATTGTATTTAAAAACATTAGTTATGCTCAATTCTTCGCTAGCATAATATAATGTTAAAAGTATTTCATTTGTTAGCGGCGTATCACCTTTATAGGAATTTAGTGCTTGTAACTGGCAGTTAATTAAGTGTTCTATATATTCACCAAAATAATCTATCGGTTTTTCAGCGTTATATATACATTCTGCGTAGTAATATAGTTCCTTCTTTATGTAAAAAACATTTCTTTTGAAATATTCTTCGTAATCCGAATCATCTACTAGTTCATATATTTTGAGTGCCTCACCGTTACTCAACGACTTACCAGCAAGATAGCGAATAATTAACTCAATTGGTATTTGCTCACGGCTTAAAAGACTGCTGCTATTCAATCTTAAAAACAGAGTTAAAGCTTCCACAAAACGAACCATCGATTCAATAGATTTCTCAATATCATTGATTTTGAGAAATACAGCGTACAAAACAGACAGTACATCACTGTATTTTTCAATAATGTCCTCATCCTTAAAAACATCGTTAATGTTTCTATCGTTAATTTTTATCATTTTAAATTATTCCTTTCATATAAAAATTTTTTGTTGTATAAATTAATATTTTGTTTGATTTCATTTTCGTCTCAGTCGAGAGGGAAATGATGATGTGCTTTGTAAAATAATTCGTTCAATGAAAGCTGTATTGCTTTATTGAATTCATCTGACATAAGTGTATCTAAATTTCCCATAAAATCGCATGCACAATCTTTATCAGCTTTAATCAGTTCGTTGATTCGCTTAGCAAAATCCGATTTCATTTTCACATCAATCTCAGCAAAAACTGTCTTTGCTTTTTTGTCGTAAATATCAATGCAAAAAATATTTTCCTTTACAATTTCTTCGGAAAAATCATCCCATTTTAACCAAGCAAAAGCCCCAACATTATTACCTGCTTTAAAGAGAAGAAACTTAATGGTTTTAGCGTCCCATACGCTTACTTTTATGTAACTTTGAATAATAGTATCTACGAGTTCTTTTGTGGGATTTTCCGTCAATAACAATAGTCGTAATTTTCCATTAATTATTTCAACTACGGCGTCCATGGTTTTCTTATCTGAATCTTTGTCAATTTGTTTGTTTATAATTAAAGGCATTATAATCGCTCCTTTATAATATGAATTTTTATAATAGTAAAATTTGTATGTAACTCTGCTTGTTAAACAGAGCCTTTTGGGTTACCAAGTTCTGACAAGCCCTTTGGCAAGGGTTTTCCTAACACCTATTGCCCCGAACTCGGAGCCGAATGGGTCATCTCGATTAACGACATAGACAACAGGTTCACCTGCTTTAATTAGTTGGCGGTCCATTTCCCATTCGTTTTTGTTATTGCTGACATAAAGATACGAGTCCATCGTTCCGAGCGAAGTAAATGTTCTGATGACATGATACACTCTGGCATTATGTTCTGATTCCCAAGCTCTAATTTCAGCAAGTTCTTCGTCACTTACCCAAAACAAAGCGCCAAGGGGCGGGTCACTTCTGGTAATATAACCCCAGTTTGCATATTGCTCAATGGTTTCATCATAGATATCAAGCAACTTCATTCGCTCGATAGCCTCAATGTCTTTTTCGTCAAAGTCCTCTTTCGTTATCATCACCCCTTTCGATAATCTACGGGTGGATGGATTGCATCCACCCGGCAAAATATGATTAAAAAATTAATAAGTAGCAAAACGAGATTTTTGCTTCTTATTAACCAGATACATATCTAATCCCATAGTTATGCACCTTTTTGATTATCTACTTCAAAAAAATCTGAAGCTTCAAACAATTCTGGATTGGTCTCATAGTGTTCTTTCAACCTGTTTATGTAAATCGTTTTATCTGATTGACCATCGTGCCAAAACTCTCCACCGTCAATTCTAATTTTTTGTACAGTGCCGTTTTCTAATAACCAAATAGTTACGAAGCGAGTCCCATTTAATTTGAGGTTTTCTATTTCATCAGAATTGAAATAAAAAGTCGCTTCAATCTCCAATCCCGTACAATAGCTTTCGGGGTCATACTCATTAAACGGTTTATGACTCCAAGGATAAAATACGACATCACCAAATTTGTTGGTATATAGTTTTCTTGCTAATTCGTGAATGCTTCCATCAGCGGTGGATATGATACTGCGAATCTTATCTTCACAGACGTTGTCGATGATTGCTAATACATCATCGAAAGTAATCTTCTCATTTTTTGAGAAGTTTTGTGCTTTACTCATTATGTAAAACCTCCGTTTCTTTTAATTTTAATTCAACAGTAGTTGTTTGGGTTTCTGCAGAAAAGCCATATGATATGAATAACCCAAAGATATATTTATTCGAGTTTTTCAAATCTTTCAACCATATCGAGTGATTAGAGTATACTACACAAACTCGAATTTGTCAAGATATTTTTATAAAATATTTCAACCATTTCTTGACATGGTGAAAAATATGGTGTATACTTACCGTAACAAACAATCAAAAAGGAGGTCGCATAATGCGATACATTTATACGTGTGTGTCTGGAAATCGAATGAAAACGATGGAAGAAGCACAACAAACAAGAAAATATAAAAAAGCTAAGGAATTAGAAGAAATTTTCAAAGCCGATAAAGTGATTATTGATATCTGTTCGACATGGAACCGTGAAAAAACAAATTTAAAATCAATTTTGTCTCAACCGGAAAATGTTATTATTGTATCTGATGTATCGGCACTTGGGAAAAAGGATGAACTCGCTGAAACCTATATGCAAATAATTGATTCTAAAAACGAATTGCTTATTTGCTATTTCAACGATTGTAATGTTTTAACTGTTAATGAAATTTCGACAGTAGATATTAAATTAGAAAAAAAGACCGATGTGCCTATCGAAAGGAACCTTGAAATACTAAATAATATTTCTTCGACACAATACAAAAAAGATGGTTGGCAAATGGTTGACAAAGCAAGTGTTGAAGCATACTGGCAACATGAACGTGGCGAAAAAAGTATGACCGAAGTGCTTAAAGAACTCGGAATTAGTCGTAATACTTTTTTAAAGCGTGTTGCCGAATACATACACACAGATGCTTGGGTTGAAAGAATAGCCAAAGAAGATAACGAATTCGGTATTAGTAACATTGCTGCAAGAATTGGCGAAGTTACTGAAAATGGAATTAAAATGTATAATTTCAAAATAGAACATCCAATAGAATATGCGCATTTACCTCTGAACGAAACAGGAAGAGAAGCGGGTATTGAATTAGAGATGTATGAAAAAGCACAAGAGTTAAGAGCTTCCGAAGATGAAGAAGAAATTGAGGAAGGCAATAAACTCTTTGACAGATGGTGGGCTATTGTATTCCAGTCCCATCGAGAAATGTTGAAATATGAAAAATATCAACGCAACTTAAAATATCGTAAATAAGATTCAAAAAAATCGCTATACATCCTCAAAAGTTGTATAGCGATTACTTTTATATGAAAAAAATTCAAAACTTTATCTATGAATATTCTAAAAATCAAAACCCATGACGAAAAGACCATGTACCATTTTGTATTTTAAAAAATGGATTATTACATGGTCTGATTTTGTTTTCCCGTCCTCTTTTCGTAACTCTTAAAATAGAAGATGAAAAATAAAATATATATGTTATCCCCAAACGGTCTAAGAAGAGTCGTTTATCTCTATAATTCGTTCCCAACCGGCGACGGTTGGGATTATATTGGTTATATAGTGGATAATATTTTTGCATATATTTGCTTCCTTTCTGCTCAGACATTCTCTGAACAATAATAATGTTCGTTCTAACATTTCTTCGTTGTGTTCAAGTTCTTGTTGCTTTTCGGCGCTGATAACAGCACCGGCGGTTAAGGTTTGGTTTTGGATGATTTTAGGGACATCTAACGGAAATGGACAGATATCATAGTCATATATCTTATTAAGTAACCCTATCGCTTTACTGTGTTTCTTGTTATCACCACAAATAAATCTATTTAATAATTGAATATTTTTAGTAATTGTTGAAGGTCTTAAACGTCGATTTCCCATTTCCATTACTTCAGCTGCAACCACTTCAAAATCCTTGTGGTCAATAACTGTTCCAGACAACTTAAATCTGTTTATAGCATCGTTATAATATTGAACCCATTTTGCTGGATACTTGAGTATAGTTGCCGTTACTTGCTTTCCAAGCAATTTTCTTCTAAAACTTTTTCTTCCCTGAATTTCTATTCTAATGGTGGGTGGTAAGGTTGCTCTTATATATTTTGGAATATGTGGGTCGTAGTTTTTTATATATGCATTAAAAGTAAGTCCCGATTTATAATATCTTCGTTCTCCTTTATCCTCTTGTGGGGCTCTCTTGTATTTCCCGATAGTAGGTTGCTTTTGTAACCAAGCGATAACTTTCTTACAATCATCCAATGACGGCATAATTACAGATTTATATACATCAAAACGAGACACGATTCCTTCTTCAAAACATAATGGTAATTTCGTTGCTTGATATACTGCTTGCTCAATTTGTTCTTTAACAAAATCATACTGGTTGTTGGTGTATTCGTAGCAATTGAATTTGTTAGCAATTCTACTCGCGCTAAACGATACCGATACCATAGAACAACAAGGAGTATAATTAACTGTTACTCCATCTTTCATAAATTTTACAAAGTGGTCGTATGGAACCGTCTCTGAAACCGGTTCGTACTTCCAATCATCAAGCATCAAATCATAGATGCCATACCAGTTCAACGTTACGGTATCGACCGATAAATC
>JAFUPX010000005.1 GCA_017472575.1 Clostridia bacterium
ATTCTGCCTATAACAGCTCCACTACTATTGGACATCGACAGTTTAGCATAGCTGTCTCCATATTTTATAAGAGGAAGATTACTGCTGTTTAAAGTGTCCGTATCGCCCTCAAGGATATTCCAGTTTTCAGCATTCATTTTATCAGATAAATCAAGTGTAGCTTCCTGCCAATAGGTGTTGCCCTCAGCAGAGGTTACATAGGAGGCGCCGAAAATACTTACTGTTAATGCCAATGAGATTAAAACTGCAAGGGACTTTTTCAAAGAAAATAATTTCATAACATAAACTCCTTTTTAATTTTTAATAGGTTTTTCCCTTTTCTGACCATTCTTTTAAATATGCGGGGACCTCTTCGTTATAGTTGCCGCCGATATCGTTATCATAGTCACCGCCTAATTCATCATTAAGCTTGCGGACTACTATGTTATCAATGGCAACATCGGTATCATAAGTTGAAATACCTATACAGCCTTTAAGGTTTGCAATGGTTGTGTTGTCGTCGGTATAGTCTATTTTTTGCTCGCCGTTAAGCCATACCTTGATATTATTATCCATAGCCTCAACATAGATGTTCTGCCAGACACCGGGTTTTAGCAGATAGTCATCAGCGGGAGCAGAGGCTACCAGAATACCGTTGGCATAGCCGTCCCTAATTCGGTAACGGCGGTAAATGCGAAGCTCTCTTACGGGCGTTTCACCGTCCATATGGCTATGAAGCGTTACGGTGTAATCATACATACCGAGGTATGATATTTCACGGTGCCTTATATGCAGTGCCATTATATTAGACTGCTCAAAATCACAGTTTTCGGTAAACCGGAAATCCACCGAGGCGCTGTAGTCTGTCCATTCCTGATCGCCTGCATAGCTATGCGAGGATACAAAGTTTTTGGTCCATATTCGGTTTCCGCTATCCTCAACAGTAATTTCGCCGTCAAACTTGCTCCATATAGGGTTAGTTACAGCTTCCTTACCGTCTGTTATAGAACCGTCGGTAAAGGTTTCGCTTAACAGAACATCATCCGCTACGGGAGCATCCTCCCATTCGGGTCCTTTTTCTTCAGGCTCGCTGGGAGTAGTTCCATCTGAACCTGAACCGTCAAAGCTACCCTGCCCTACAGCGGAAAAGCCTTTAAATCCTCCGGTTATAGTCTGTCCTTTACCCATACAGGCATGTGCCGCCAGTCCTCCGAGAACGGGACCCTGAATATTACAGCCAAGTGTAGCAATTTTAGCATATTGAGTCATTCCGTTATTTTTATAATAGCAGGTATACTGTGTGCCTACCTTTTCTATCTTTAGCTGAACGGGGTATTTCGGAGCCACACCCGAATACTTAACTATTGTACCGCCGCCTTGCTGAGAGCGGTATACTACTGCAATACTATCTCTGCAATGCAGGAATAATTCAGGGGACGAGGGGTCTAAGCTCTGCCTTACCATTAATCCAACCGAAGCAGTAGTGTAAGAGTTACCGGGGAAGCTTCTTTCTGTAACGGTGGTTTCAAGAGTTAAAACATCCTGCCTTGTTGCACCTATGTTATAGGTACGGTAAGCATAGGCTATTTCATCCTCAGTCATCCAAGCGGTGTAAGCGTCTGTATTCATCTTATATGTACCGCCGCTTTGCTCAAAGGTTCCTGTGCAGTCATATAAACTAACATTGCTAACAATTTTTTCAGCTTGGCTGTTCATAACATAGAAGGTAAGCTCGGGGTCGGTTTCGTTATATTCTGTAGCGCTTGCCGTTGTACCGCCTGTAAAAATAACCGTTAATGCTATCACCAATGCGCAGGCAGAGGAAATAAAGGCGGTAAGCTTTATGTTTTTGGGTCTTCTTAACTTCATATATCCTCCTCCATTTCTTGCATTTCCGAAAGGTAAATTCTGCGTTTTGTGAAATAATTAAAGGCAGAAAGCGCAAGGGCTGTTATTGAAACAGTGAATATAACCACAGACCACAAAACCATCGGACTTATACCCTGCTTGCTATACTTTGTTTTTGTTACCGTTTCGGTAACGGTTTCGGTTTCTGTAACCGTTTGGGTTTCAGTTACAACTGTGTTCTGCGGGTCAGAGGTATCAGTATCAGCCTCAGAATCAGCTAATTGCTCTGCTTTAGCAACAAGTGAATCGAGCAATTTTTCTACACCGGGGAGCAGTTCCTTTGCATCGCTGCTTAGAAGCTTGAAAAAGGTTTGAGCGACTACTAAGTCTGCATAATCATCAGCGGTTACCTGTTCCTCAGTGAGATTAAGAACCCAGCCGAAAAGTCTTGTAAAGTTATCCGCTTCTGTTACAGCCTGAGAGCTTTCGGGGTCTTCCTCTATCTGCAGATTATCAATTTTTTCCAATAACTTTTCGAGCAGCTCATATTCGGGCTTTAAGATATCAACAACATAGGTATTAACAAATGCCATTGATTCTATTTCTCCGAGAGCAGAGCTTATACCCATACGGTCTGAAATACCAACCGTATCATCGGTTAATGAGAGAACATATTTATATGCCTGCCTGAACTCCTCGGCTAAAACAACCGCCTCAGCCTTAAGCTGCTGCTCGTATTCCTCATCCTCCTTGATTTTCTCAAGCTCAGTAATACGGGTAGTAAGCAGCTTTAAAAGATTTCTCTCTGCTACAAGGATTCCCTTAACATCAACCGATTTTATTTCGTCCCAAGCTGTAAGTGCCTGTTCAATAGCCGCCTTATCGTTAAGGGTTACGGTGTCCCTTGTGAGAGAAAGTACCGTTTTATACGTATTCCTATAGCTTTCTGCCGCCGCATTGTTGGCATTTTGTATGCTTTCCTTTTTAAGGGTGTTATAGGTTTCAAGCGCTTTAACAAGGTCGCTGTAATTGGTAACCTGATTTTGCTGAAGAACCGTTAATGCGTTATAAGCCGCAAATGCCGCGTCTATATCGGATTTGGATTTATCACTGTAGGTAACGGTTCCTATTGAGGAAATAATTTTTTTTACCGCTTCAACCTGTGCATCAGGCTCCGCAAAGCTTACGGTATGCTTTACATAAAGAGGTGAAGAAACATCCACAATGGGTGTATAATTTTCATCCGCCTTATATATTTCATAAATGCAGAGGTTGAAATCCGCCGTATCAGTTGCCGTATCCAATGCTTTAAACTGATACGTAACGATACTTCCGTCTAAATCAATTCCGTTGTATCCCTCCCAAACAAAATGCAGCTTTCCGTTGCTGTCCTTATCGGGGGTTACGCTATCCGCATCAATTCCCGATGCCTTTACACTCCTTGAACCGACAACATAGCTGAATTTTGAGGTATCGTAAAGCAAAGCCATACGAATTCCTCCGACTAAACTATACTTTTGAGAGGTTTTTACAGTTACAAACACTGTATCTCCGGCAGATGCGGAAGCAACCGCCTCAATTTCGAGCACCTTGCTTTCAGCCGCAGCCACAAGAGCAAAGGAAGAAAACAGCAGCAATAAAACCAATAATAATGATGCTACTTTTGTTTTCAAAAGGAAAATCCCTCCTTTCATTATTTAGGACGGTTTTAAATTCGCCCAATAGGCTGACGGGTTAAACTCTCGCCAGCCTAATAATACGCTTTTTTAACAGGTTTGGATTATTCTTACCCTAAAGCTTTAATTTTCTTTCATATACTCCTGAGCCTTTTCATTTACAACTGTAAGAATATTCTCTATTCCGGCAGCCTTTAGCTTACCTTCAAACTCAGCGTAGGTATCCTCCCATTTATCACCCATAGCGCCGTCATAAAGGAGCTCAAGATACTCGCCTGTAACCTGAGAAAGCTGAGCTAACTCAAACGAATAATCCTCTGCAAGATTAGGTGTAAAATGATAAAGCTTGGTTTTATAAAGCTCATTAGGAACAACATTTGTAAGATAGTCCTTAGCCCATTCTTTTTGACCGTCCAAAATATTAGGTGTTCTGTAAGGCAGGAATGCGTTTGTCAACTTCCAGTGAGGCATTCCGTAATCAGAAGAGGCATCTGGCTGTATAACATATCCTTTACCGTGGGCAACATGGTCGCCGTCTTCCTTTTCTTCCAGAGTATAATGATAAGTGCCGTATTTCTGAGCTGCATCACTTGATTCTTCAAAGCCGTAGCAAAGTATATTTACAAGCTCGTTTGATTCTTCTGTATTTGAACGAAGCAAATTAAGGAACATCATTGCTCTTTCGGGATTCTCGGCTGTGAAAGGAATGGCATTATAGGTTCTCATTGAACCTATAATGGTAGAACCTGTAAAGAGATTGTCGTAATCGTCAAGAAGATATATGTAAGATTTTATCTCGCCGTTTTCATCATACTCATATCTTACACCGCGTTCCTCATCTACGTTATACCAGCTCTCGCTTTTAGAAGAAATTGCAACTGTAGAAGCGCCGCTTGCTGTAGTTTCCGAGCCGGTAAGAATATCAAGAGGAATTATACCCTCTTTATACCATTTTGCGGCATATTTATAGAATGTTTTTGCTTCCTCGGTAGTGCAGAAGCTTACTATCTCGGGATTTTCAGCGTGTGCATCATAGCAAAGCCATCCGCCGGATTCTGAGGACTCAACAAAATCATATCCTCTTGTAGCTATTGAAGAAAATATCTTACTTGTATAAAAGCCTGTGTTATCAAAAATACCGGCATTTATAAGGTTATGGAAATATTCATCTATAATCTGCCATACCTTTTCGGTTGTTTTGTAGTTGTTGTGACATTCCGCTAAAAGAGCATCAGAATCGAGATACTCGTTGTACTTTGCGGGAATCTGGAAAAATGATGTTTGATGTACAATAGGCTGCTGAATAGGCAGAGCGTAGAGATTGCCGTCCACAGTAGCGGAAGCATAAGCATCCGAATAGGATTCCCATTCTTCCTTTACTGCAGGAGCATATTCATCAATAAGGTCGTTAAGCTCAAGGAAATATCCGTTTGATATTTCAGTCGGGAAATCGTGAGAATATCCTGTCCACGTAATGTCAATTTTTTCTTTCGCCGCCATCTTTAAAGCAAATGCAGCATCATCGAGATGGAACATTTCTACCTTTGTGTTAGGAAGTAGTTTAGCCAACTTTTCGTTAAAATACTCCTGAACTATTTCACGGTCCTTCTGCTCAGCCCAGCCCGTCATCCAGCGAAGGGTTACCTGCGCGGAGCCGTCATCCTTCTTTTTTTCACAGCCGGAAAAAATACCTACTGTAAACAAAATACAAATTAAAATACAAATTACTTTTTTCATAGAAAATCCTCCTTATTTAGCTTATATTATTCCTTAAGTGAGCCTGCAGCAATACCTTTTGAAAAGAATTTCTGTATATATGGGAACATCATCAAAATGGGAAGCGAGCTTGCAACACATATTGCAAACTTCAATGTTTGAAAGGGTATATCTTCGCCACCCTTAAGACCGAACTCTGCAAAACTTTGCCTTATAAACTCCGAATTGCTTATAACGTTCTTAAGATAATACTGAAGCTGGTAAAGATTCTTATCTGATATATAATACATTGAGGTTGCATAGGAATTCCAACCACCTATAAATCCGGTAAAGAATATCATAGAAACAATCGGCTTTGACATAGGGATTATTATATGAAGTAATATCTGTGCCTGATTTGCACCGTCAATATCAGCGGACTCAATAAGAGACTTTGGAATCTGAGAAAATGAAACCCTAAATAATATGATATTAGAGCCAGAAACAAGTCCCAGAATAAGATGCACCCAAATTGTGTTTCCCAGTCCGTAAACCTGAGTATTGAGTATATACGAAGGAATAAGACCTCCGCCGAAAAGCATTGTTATAAGAATATATATTGTAACTATCTTACGTGCCTTAAATTCAGGCCGGCTAATTGAATAGGCTATTGTACCGTTAAAAATTAATGAAAGAAAGGGCGATACCGTTGCTGAAAGAATTGTAATACCGTATGCCTTTAAAAGCGATGCAGAATCCTGAATAATAATTTTATATGCTTCAAGGGAGAAATTACGCGGTATAATACTGTAGCCGTATGTTATGATGTCACTTTCGGTTGAAAATGATATCATAACAGCTATAAACATAGGAATTATAAATATAACGCATAATATAATGAATACCGTATGAAGCATTACTCTTGGAAATTTAATTTTTTTCATAAGCTTCACCTCTAAAACATTGCATTTTCAGGATTTACTTTCCTGATTATGCCGTTAGATGTAAGAACAAGAATTAATCCTACAACACCTTGGAACAATCCTACTGCAGAAGTATAGCTGTAATTGCTCGACTTAAGACCTCTGTATGTATATGTAGCAATAACATCCGTTGTGGGAATAAGAGCGGTCGATTCCAGGGGAACTGTCAGGAACAAATCAATACCTGAACTCATAATAGAACCGAGGCTGTTAATAATAATTATACAAATCATAGGAATTAATGCAGGAACAGATATATGCCATATCTTGCGAAGCTTTCCGGCGCCGTCAAGATCGGCAGCCTCGAACAAAGATGAATCTATTGCCAATAGCGAAGAGTATAAGTATAGGCTTGCAAATCCCGCGTCCTTCCATGTATTTACAAATACTATAATAAACGGCCAGTATTTAGGTTCTGAGTACCACATTATTCCCTCTAACCCGAACTGCTGGCGGATAACATTGAACATACCTGAGGTTGGGTTTAAGAAAATCATAAGTACTGCTGATATAACAACATAGGACATAAAGTGCGGAATAAGCATACTTGTCTGGTAAACCTTAGCTGCAAGCTTTGAATTTATCTCATACATCATAAGAGCAAAAATTGCCGCAACTAATATTTTGGTTATAAAGATGAATGCTAAATTATAAAGAACGGTGTTTCTTAAAATTCTTGGAGCATCAACAGAGCTAAAGAAATATTTAAAATTTCTAAGTCCAACCCATTCGCTCCCGAAAATACCGTCCCGAACCTTGTAATCCTTAAAGGCGATAATCGCGCCGAACATCGGTGCATAATTAAACATAAGCAGATAAATTATCGCCGGTAAGGCTAATAACCAATAAGGCAGCTGCCTTAAAAAGCCCGATTTTTTCTTCAAACTACTCAACTGATACTTCCTCCTCGGCGTCTTCCGCAAACTCATTTGCAGCTTTTTCTTTCTTTAAAATTTTAATATTTAAAATCATCAGTACAACCGCTCCTGCAAGAGCCAGCACACTAAGGGACAGTAAAACGATAACTATTACCTTTTCTGATACCGTCATACCTGAGCTCTGAGTGGCATCTCCGCCCTCCTCCAGCTTTAAAGCCTGCTTATAACAAGCCTCCAGCTTTTCGGCAGTTTCGCTTGTAAATGCTGATTTAACATCATTCGGGAAAGATTCATAAAGGCTGTAAAGCTCCTTTATGTTCTCAACATCCGCTGACTTCACTTTCTTCGCCTCGGGAAGAGCATCAACCCTTTCAGTGAAATCACTTACAACAAGCAAGGTTGCCTGATCGGAATAGTCACTGATTTTCTTTACGTAATCTCCAAGCGCCGCTCTTTCCTCGGTTGACATTTCAATTAAAGCAGACTTAAGCTCCAATATTTTGTATGCCTGCTCAACCGTAATGCTTTTTGCGCCTTTAATATCATCAAGGAACTTGAAATCATCAAGCGAAACGCTTACAGCCGATTCGGTTTCAGAAGAAGCCGCCTCTGATGTTGTACCTTCTCCGGCAGGAGAATCACTTGCTGTTGGTTCTTCTGCTACAGCCTCAGGAACATATTTTGAAAAGTCGGTTATAACAGTCATTCCGGCAATGGTGGGAAGACTTCCCGAAGCCTGCCAGCCCGAAACAGAGCCTAACTTTGAAAGTATCTCAGCAGCCGAAGCGGGAGTAAAGCCATTCTGAGAGCAGCCTGCCTCATTTAATATGTAACAGTTTGTTATATTCTGGTCTTCCGAAGCGGAGGGTGCCGCCGAAGCACCTGAAACCTTACCTGTTGCATAGCAGTTTTTAATTGCAGCAGAAGTTCCACCTGCAAAGCTGCTGCCACCTGCGCATACGCTTGCAGTTGAATAGCAGTTTTCTATGGTAGCTCCGTTTTGACCTACAAAGCCGCCGGTGGTATATTCCTTTGAAAGCGCTGCAGCTGTAAGGTCGCCGCTTGCCATACAGTTTGTAATCTTATCTCCGCTACGGGAGCCGCCGGCAAAAGCTCCGTGGCACCAAAGACCCGAGGTTTGTATAGTAACCTGAGCGTAGCAACTGCTGACAGTGTTTCCACCGTTAAGCTCTCCTACAAGACCGCCGCACCAGTTATTTTTACTTTCAACGATTTTTCCAACCGCAATACAGTTTGTTATGGTTGACTTAGTGGAAATAGCCACAAGACCGCCTGCAGCCATTTCATCCTGACCGGGGTTATTGCTATAGTCAGGATTCATCTGGTTTTTACCCTCAACGGTATTTTTAATAGTAAAATCAATTACTGCTATTCCAGTTAATGTAGCACCTTTAATAGCTCCGAAAAGACCTGCCTCCCAATGGGAGTTTTTTTCAATATAATCCGAATAACCTTCAACCCCATTGACCGTTACACTTAAATTCTTTATAATGTATTTAGGTGTACCGTCACTGTTAAGGTCGCAGGTGAAGGTTCCGGTAAACGGCTTTGCTAAGTAACCTATGGGCTTAAAATCCATACCCGAAAGGTCAATAGTATTAGCCAGCTTATACACTGCCGACAAATTTTCTGACATTGCTTGCAGCTGAGCCGCCGTTTTTATAAGGTAAGGGTTTGATTTTGTACCCTTGCCTTCAAGCGCCGCAGTACCTATGCCTGTGCATACGAACATAGCCGCAACTATCGTTACTGCTGACAGCAAGGCAATGATTTTCTTAAGTCTGCAAAACATTATTTTCCCTCCATTTAATTTTGTAATTTAATTATATCCTCTCTTTTCGTTGTTGCACACTACCGTTTTTTTTGGAAAGAGGGTACAAAACCTACTTTTTTTCATATAATCGTTACAATTTTTTATTTAAATATGTTATACTGAATACACAAACTCTACAAAATCAAACAAATAGAAGGTGAAATATGTATAATCTGATAATAGCTGATGACGAAGCCTCTATAAGAGACGGTATTTCCAAGCTGATTAAGCTTGTATTCCCCGATTTAAATATACAGAAAATATGTTCAAACGGAAAAGAAGTAATAGAAGCCATTAATCTTGGTATGACAGATATTCTCATAATAGATATCAATATGCCTGTATGTACCGGACTTGATGTTGCTAAATACATTTATGAAAACAAGCTTGATATCCGTATTATAATGATTACAGGCTATGCAAAATTTGAATATGCAAAGGATGCCGTTAATTATAAAGTAGACCGATTCTTAACCAAGCCCTTTGAATCTGAAACACTTATAAATGTTGTAAAGGAATGTATCGGCTCACTTGAATCAAAAAGCAGCTTCATTTCGAGGCAAACCGAAAGCTTTCTTCAAAACCACGCAAAAAACAAAGACCTTCTTACCCTTGGATATACCGGTGTTATAAACATTGACAGTCTTGATAAACACCGTATATTTTTCAGGGAAAAAGGTCTTGAAGAGTTATTTATTTGCGAGCTGAGCTTCTTTTTTGATGCTCCCTTTGATACAAGCGAAATTTCGGCTAATTTATGCGGTTTCGGGGAGTTTAGCTGTAATGAATTTGAAAGCTATCTTATAAATACAAATGCAAATGGTTTTATTTTCGCAGTAATACTTTCCGAGGAAAAACCTGAAATACCCGAAGGAATAGCAAAAGAAATTGCACACAGCTTTTTGATATTTTATGATATTAATGTTAAATATGATATAGGTTCCCTATTAAAATTTGAAAAATGGATTTTTAACTGTAAGGAAAACAGTATTTTAGATTCATATATTGCAAAGCTTAGGGACAAGCGCTTTGCCCACGCTTTTGAAGAGATAAACGAATATTTTCTAAGGCTTTCTGAAAACAGCCGCCCTGAATTTATAAAAGCACTTACTTCAAAAATCTCTCAAGGCTTTAAAATCTACAGCCAGATACCGTCTGAGCAGGAAAGCGAAAAAAATCTGGCTTTTCTTCATAAAAATATAGTTTCAGAGCTTAGTAAATCCTACGATATAATTCAGCAAATAAAGAATTTTGTAAATGAAAATTATGATAAATCAAATATTTCTCTTTATAATATCTCCTCAGAGCTTCATATGAACGAAACCTATTTAAGCCGTATATTTAAAGAAAAAACCGGAGAAAAATTTGTTGATTTTCTGATAAAAGTAAGGGTTGAAAATGCAAAAAGACTTTTAAGCACCGGTAAATACACCGTAACCGAAGTAGCGCATATGGTAGGCTACAGTCAAACCAAATATTTCAGAACAGTTTTTAAAAAAATAACAGGAGTAACCGCTTCTGAATTTATAAAGCGGTCTGTTTTGGGAGGCTACGATATATGAGAATAAAAACATTTTCAATAAAATCCACAAAAAAGTTTTTATGGCTTAGTCTCATATATTCCGTTGTTATTTCAATAATAATATCCGTTATTTTCTTTTTATCCATGCTTAGCTCCTTTAAAAACGAAATATATTCCAATATAAGCTCAAATGAAATGATGTATACGAAAAAAAACGTTTCCTTGTTTGATAACAGTGTGGATCAGTTGTCTACCGTTGCCGCCCGATTTTCACTACTGCCTAACTCGCTCATTTACGACGGCTCCGAATTAGACTATCTAAAAAAGAAGTACCTTTCCGAAAGTATGTTAAATTTCAAATATACAATTGAATATATAAACGGAATTAAATATATTAATAAAAACAGCGAAGACCCATCAGCATTAGTCTCAGGACTTGAAAATCAGTATACTTTGGGAAATATCGGATACACCAATATAAGCATATATGAAGACCACCAATTTCCATATTATATGTACCTTGAATTCAGCGACCCCAATTCTGTTTATAAATATAACATACTCATAACCGTTAGCTGTGTTGATTTCAGCAATGAAATACTTGAAATTGATGATAAATCCACCGATTTAATAATCTCGGATATTGGAACAGTTATTTTAAGCTCGGATAAATCTATTATAGGAAGTAATGTATTTGAATTTGTTGCAAACAGTTCGGATAAAATAGAATCCGGATTTTTTGAAGGTGATTTCGCGGGTGAGAAAAGCTTTATCAGCATAAATAAATCGGAAAACACAAACACATACGCGGTAAGAGCAACTCCTATTTCATCATATAAAACACAGATACGCAATATTTATATGCGAACAACTCTTTTAACCCTATGCTTCTTTATATGTACAGTTTTGCTTTGCTGTCTTATTGTGGCGATTTCCTATAAGCCCGTGAGTCTTATTTTAAATAACTGCAAAAACTATTTTCCAAACGAAAACAACTATGAGATATTTGAAAATGAAGTTGACTACATAAACTCAAATATAATAAAAACCATCCGATCTCACGATAATATTGCAGACGAGCTTCAGAAAAACACTAAATTATTGCAAACCGCTCAGATAAACTCCCTGCAATCTCAAATTAATCCTCATTTTATTTTTAACACGCTGGATGCTGTGAAATGGCTATCGATAGACCTTAACGGCATAAGCAACTCGGTTGAAAAATGTATTGTAAAGCTCGAGCAGATATTGAGAGCAAGCATTGATATGCATAACAATATAATTTCCTTTAAAGACGAGCTTTCACTTACCAAAAGTTATGTTGATTTAATGCATCTGAGATATAAGGATTTATTCTCGGTTAAATATGATATTGATACAACACTTGAAAACTGCTCAGTAATTAAGTTTATTATGCAACCGATTATCGAAAACTGTGTTAAGCACGGATTTGCCGAAATATCCTCCGGCGGAGAAATAAAGATTACAGCTAAAAATGACAACAGCATTCTCACAATTGAAATATCCGATAACGGTTGCGGAATTGAGTCCGACAAATTAGCCGAATTGCAGCAAAATCTTAATATCAAATCGGAATCAGTTTCAAATCACGTAGGGCTTTATAATGTTAACACCAGAATAAAGCTTTTATACGGAGACAGCTTCGGTGTATCTGTTGAAAGCTCTCTCGGCTCAGGTACAAAATGCATTATTAGATTTCCATCAGAATAAATTACAAAGTATTCCCTATTAAAAAAGAAACGCGCCTGTCTCTAAGAGGAGACAGACGCTTCTTTTTATTTATTCTCTTTTAATGCTCTTTCAAGCCAGATAAAGCCAAAGTCAAGAGCGTCAAACAAGGTATCTTTTGTTGTTTCCTTAACTATTCGCTTATCCTCCGCAAGCTGAGTATCGCTTTTTAAAAGCTGAACCTTTACCTTATCGGCGATTTCAAGCTTGCCGTTCTTCTTCGAAGAAAGAATTTCAAACTTCACAACAAACGGCTCTGCCATATCGCCGTAAAAAATAATATTATCTTTCCTTACAAGGGGCTTGCCCTTGTAGGTCAAAAAATTTGTTTCCGCCATTCCTTATTCCTCCGGCAGCTTTCCGTAAAGATTAAAGCGGAAAAGTCTGCTTTCATCCTCGGGATTCGTGCAACGGAGAGTAGCCTCGGCAACCTGAGATTTTGCAAGAATAGTGCTAAGACCTATCATCTGGCAAAGCTTAGACTTTAAGTTCAGTACATCCCCGTCCTTAGTTTCGAGATATACATCGCCCTTGCATTCGTCAATGGCTTTTATAAAATCGTCAAAATTAATGTTGTGAAGCTGTATTTTTGCGTTATCCATTTAAAATTACCTCCTGTAATGTTTATATCGGAGTATTCTTCTCCGACTACGACTATATTATATTATGTTTTTTTAAATTTTGCAATAGTTAATCCAATATTTAACTCAAATTTTACCTGCGTTATGTTTTTGGTATATTTATGCGTTTTTGAAGAAAAATATCTAAAAAGGAGGCAGATAAAAAATGTTGATGTCAAATAAAGAATATTCTGCTCTTACAAAAAAGCATTCCCCGCCCTCACCCAAAGCAAAGGATTTTATTCTCGCCTTCGTTGTAGGTGGGTTGATATGCGTAGGCGGTCAACTGCTTATGGAATTTTATACATCAATTAATTTAAGTGAAAAAGAAGTGAAAATGGCTGTTCCGATGACACTTGTCTTCCTCGCGGCTCTTCTTACCGGACTTAAGATTTTCAATAAAATAGCGAAGCACGCGGGCGCCGGCACCTTTGTACCGATAACCGGATTTGCCAATGCCGTTGTCTCCCCAGCGATTGAATTTAAGCAAGAGGGATGGGTATTGGGACTCGGTGCCAATATGTTTAAAATCGCAGGTCCTGTAATTGTTTACGGTACAATAGCAAGTGTGGTTTACGGAATTATTTATTGGATAATGTTATAAATTAGAAGAGCGACGGCAAATACCGTCGCTTTTATAATTACAGAAGAACCTCTTTGTTTGTTCCGTAGAAAATATCATCACGATTGCTGATCAATTTAAAGAACTCCTCTAATTTTATCCAATAGTCAGGACTGTAATCCATTTCATAGGAATGTCCCCAAACGTAGAAAATTTGCGGTGTATTAGCTTTTAATTCGACAAACTTCCGCCCCATTTCCATCAGTCTGTCAAATTCCATAATGTGATATACATTCGGATTAAACCTATACAAATTATCCTGCAAATCGAAACTGTCAGTATTTGTGATTGTACGGCAATATTTTACTCCGGTATGCTTTCGTATAATTTCCGCAACCCGTTCATCGTTATTGGCTCCGCCTCCCGGATATGCCATACCGACAACCTCATAGCCTGCAAGCTTGGATAAATTCAATCGGTCCTGCTCAACCTGACGTATAATTTCCGCCTCATTTTCCGACGGAAGAAAGGGATGGGTTAAGGTATGAACCGCAATTTCGTGTCCCTCATAAACGTATTTAACATCCTCAGGATGAATTTTGTAATGCGAAATACGCTGACCCTCGCGGATTAAGATACCTTTCTTTCCTAATAGCTCTGAATTAAGATTAAAAGTACATTTTAATCCGTATTTGTTAAGTAATTCAATCAGTTTTATATCTTGGGTGATACCATCGTCATAACTGAATGTGACTGCTTTTTGTTTGCCATATTCTGTAAAACACATCAATCATTACCACCTTAATTTTCGCATTACAAAGTGAGCCGGCCTATAAGCCGAGTTCTGTCAAGAACGGTTATCTATCTCGACGGCGCATTACTGCGCCGCTCTAGCCGCTTTTCGCGGCACACCGGGCAGGTGTATCGCCGCAGTCAGCGTTGCTCCGAATAGGGTTTACAGGACCAAAATGTCTCCATAAGGTCGGTGAGCTCTTACCTCGCCTTTCCACCCTTACCTCAAACAGGCGCCCGGTTAAACCAAGACTCAAAAGCCAAAAGGCTTAAGCTGTTTTAAGGCGGTATATCTCTGTTGCACTTTCCCTAAGGTCACCCTCGGCGGCCGTTAGCCGCTATTCTGCCCTGCGGGGCTCGGACTTTCCTCAGATATTTCTATCCGCAACCGTTCAGCCGGCTCGGTGTTCATTTTATCATAAATTGCGAAAAGTGTCAAAACATAATTTTAGGAATAATATATAGAGTAAGCGTATTTTAATGTAAGTTTTGAAGGGAATGGTAATTTTATGGTAAAAACTGATATTAAATATTTTTTAGGTGCAAATTCCTGTACAGGTTTTGTTTCTGCCTTTGTGAAAGCTACGACCCGTTTGACGGCTGGAAAGCATACATAATCAAAGGCGGGCCCGGAACAGGAAAATCCTCTTTTATGAAATATGTTGCGAAAACAGCTGATAAAAAAGGTATAAAAGTTATTCTTTGCCCCTGTAGCTCTGACCCCGACTCGCTTGACGGTATAATTCTGCCGGACAGGAAAATTATTATTTTAGACGGCACCGCACCGCATATTGTAGAACCGGTATTTCCGGGTGCCTGCGAAGAGATACTTAATTTCGGTCAGTTCTGGAAAAAAGAAGCCTTCGAAGGCAAAACAGCGGAAATAATAGATGTAACCTTGAAAAATAAGCTACTGCACAAGGCGGCTGCAAGATACCTTTCTGCCTGCGGACAGCTATTAGCAGACAATTTTAAAACCGCAGCTGCCTGTACCGATTATAAAAAGGCAGAAGGCTTTGCGGCAAATCTTTGCAAAAATAACATTCCCGCTAAAAAAGGAAAACCCAAAGAGTGGATAAGGTTCATCAACGGCACAACGCCTAAAGGTATTATCAGCTATGCTGAAACACTAACCAAGCAAAACAGCAATTTAATAGTTATATCTGATAAATACGGCAGTGCATCCACCGCAATAATGGAAAAAATAAGAGAATACGCTCTCTTAAACGGCTATGAAATAGAAACAATAAAAAATGCCTTTTTACCCGAGCTTATTACCGACCACATAATCATACCCGAATTATCCTTGGCATTTGCAACCGAAAACGAATATACGCGGTTTGAAACCCCCGTCCGTCGGATACATTCAAGAAGATTTGTGAACAGTTCCCTGCTTCACAACAGCCGCGAAAGACTTAAATTCAACAGCAAGGCGGCTGCCGCGCTTTTAAGCGGTGCTTGCGATACTCTGAAAAAAGCAAAAGCAGTTCACGATGATTTAGAAAAGTACTATATAGGAGCTATGGACTTTAGTAAACTTAATACCTTTGCAGAAGAATTCGCAGAAAAGATACTATAAAATATGAGGTGTAATAACTGTTGTTATTACACCTCATAATATCTTTACAGACCGTTTGCCTCTACTCCGTAAACCGCCTGCTCATAAGTGAATTTATCAAATTCAAGCTGGTCTATCAAAGAGTCTCTTGAAAAAGCCATTGTATCAAGATAAGACTTTGCTTTCTTAGCAGCTTGCTCATTCCAATCAGCTCCGCAGTTATCGGCGCCGTAAACTGCATCCTCATGAGAAAACTGTTCAAACTCTAATTGAGATATTAAGCCCTCATATGAAAAAGCCATTGTATCTAAATATTGCTTTGCTTTCTTTACAGCGTTTTTCTGGCTTACTGTTTCGTTTGAAGTCTCTTCCTGCTGATTTTGAACCGCAGAACCGCTCTCTGTCGAGGCGGTCTGCCCCGTACATCCCGATACAGCAAGAAGCATAACAGCAACACAGATAACACTAAGTAATAATTTGATTTTCATTTGTATTCCTCCGGAAAAATTAATTTGTTTATATTATATGACTAATTGTCATATTTGTCAAGGTAAAAAGATGAAATACTGTCATATAGGTGGTGTATATGAAGAATAATTTAAAAGTGCTTCGTAAAGCACGGGGTCTTACCCAAATTTCTCTGCAAATGCAAACCGGTATTGAACAAGCATTATTATCAAAATTTGAAAACGGCGAAAGAATTCCGCCTACCGACACACTTATCCGTTTAGCTGATTTTTACGGTGTTAGTATGGATTATATTATGGGGCGGACGGAAAATCCTGAAATTAACAGGTAAAAAATTGCTGAAAGCTTTAGCTTTCAGCAATTTTTTAATTTTGTACAAACTTTTTATACATATTAATAATTTCTTTTCTCAACGGTTCGTTTTGGAGTGATTTAAGACGCGGGTCAAACTTTAAAAGCTCTCGTGCCTGATTGCCGGCATCAATGAGAGTTTTCTTATCCGCAAATAAATCGGCTATTTTAAGCTCAGGCAGACCGTGCTGTCGGTTACCTAAAAAATCTCCGGGACCGCGCAAATTTAAATCCTCGTCAGCAATTTTAAAGCCGTCGTTATTCTTAACAATTACTTGAAGCCTTTCCCTTGTTTCCTTTTGTTTTGAATCGGATACAAGTATACAGGTGGATTTAAATTCGCCTCTGCCTATTCTTCCCCTTAGCTGATGAAGCTGGGAAAGTCCGAAGCGGTCAGCGTCCTCAATGACCATAATAACCGCGTTTGGAACATCCACTCCCACCTCAACTACGGTTGTTGAAACAAGCAGCTGTATTTTGCCCTGCTTAAAGTCAAGCATAACAGCATCCTTGAGCTTTGGTGACATTTTTCCGTGCAACAAACCTACAGAATAGCCTTTGAAATCATCTTGCCTTAATTTTTCAAAATATTCCTCTGCGCTTGTAACATCAAGCTGTTCGCTTTCTTCCACCAAGGGACATACGATATAACCCTGTCTGCCATCGTCAATATGCTTTTTTATATAGGTGTAAATGCGTTTATGATAGCTTTTATCAACGCAGAAGGTATCAATTTTCTGTCTGCCGGCGGGGTATTCGTCTATAATACTGATGTCAAGGTCACCGTAAAGAATTAACGCAAGCGTTCTCGGAATAGGCGTAGCAGACATAACAAGTGTATGCGGATTTTCGCCCTTTTCGGAAAGCTTTGAGCGCTGTTGAACCCCGAATCGGTGCTGTTCATCAGTTATAGCAAGTCCAAAACGGCGGAATTCAACATCATCCGTTATAAGCGCGTGTGTTCCTACAGCTATATCAATTTCGCCTTTTTTTAGACTTTGCTTTATATCGCTTTTCTGTTTCTTTGTCATAGAACCTGTTAAAAGGCAGCAGGTAACACCGCTATTTTCAAGCATTTTTGAAAGTGTATTAAAATGCTGGGCGGCAAGAATTTCAGTAGGAGCCATAAAAGCACTCTGATAACCGTTTTTTGCCATTATGTAGCAAAGAGCCGCCGCAACGGCAGTTTTTCCGCTGCCGACATCTCCCTGCACCAATCTGCTCATTTTTCTGCCCGACATTAAATCTCTTACACATTCATCAATAACCCTGCTTTGAGCATTTGTGGGCTTAAAGGGCAGCAAATCCAAAAACTCCGTTTTAAAGTCTTTTTCTATTTTAGCCCCAGATAAAACATAATTCTTACCTTTTAAAAGCAAAAGCGAGGTTTGAAGCACAAAAAGCTCCTCAAAAACAAGGCGGCGTTTTGCTCTTTCTAAAGATACTTCGGTTTTTGGGAAATGAATATTTTCGGTTGCAAATTTAATATCACACAAATTATTTTTCTCTATAATGCTTTGCGGCAGAGTTTCGGGTAAATCAAGGGATAAAAGCGCGTTTTTCATCAATTTCTCAATGTTTTTTGAGGTAAGTCCCTTTATACTCCTGTAAACAGGGTGTATACCGGAAAATCCTGTTTCCATTATTTCGGGCGAGCTCATTTTACGCAAAATCATACTGCCCTCAACCTTGCCGTAAAACAGGTATTCACTGCACCTGTTTATTTTCGCGGCAAGATATTTCTGGTTAAAAAGCACAACCTCCATACTCGCCGTTCCGTCCGAGGCTAAAAATGTATAAAGAACTAAACCGTGCCTTTTACGGTATTCCTTGACCTCTGATATAACCTTAGCTCTTATACATACATTTTCACCGTACGGTGCCTTTAATATATCAACTGTTTTTCCAAAATCTATGTAGGCTCTCGGGTAAAAACGCAAAAGGGCACCGACAGTATCGATGCCCACACTTTTTAGCTTTTCGGCTCTTACCTCGCCGACGCCCTTTAAAAACTTTATGTCGGTATTATTCTGTGCCATAACCGACGCTCCTCCGTATTATTCTACAGAAATAATATAGTAATAAATAGGCTGACCGCCGTTTACAAAGGTTATTTCAACCTTTTGACCGAACTTCGCATTGAGCTGTTCCTCAACTACGGCCGCATCACTCTCGGAAACATCCTCACCGTAAATAACGGTTACAAACTGGCTGTCACGCTTTATCATTTGCTTTGTGAGCTTCATAACGGTCTTCTCAAAGTCTGTATCAACAAAGGAAACCTTGCCTTCATTGAGGGCTAAAAGCTCACCCTTTTTGATATTGTAGCCGTCAAAATCCGAGTCTCTCGCGGCAAAGGTTATTTGACCGGTTGCAATGCTCTCAATTGCTTTCTGCATAGCAATAGCGTTCTCGTCATTATCCATATCGGGGTCAAAGTTAAGCATAGCGGTTATTCCCTGAGGAATAGTTCTTGTATGAACAACAATAACCTTTCTTGTGCTTATCGGAATAGCCTGCTCTGCCGCCATGATAATGTTCTTATTGTTGGGAAGAACAAATACCGTCTCAGCCGGAGTTGCCTCAATGGCTCTTAAAATATCATCTGTGCTGGGGTTCATGGTCTGTCCCCCGCTGACTATTGTATCAACACCTAAATCCTTGAACAAAGCCGCAATACCGTCACCCGCGCAAACAGAAACAAATCCAACAGGCTTTGTGGGCTCTACGGGAGTGATGGTTTCGGTTAAGTCCGCATTCTTTGCCGGCTTTTTCTTAGCAGACTCGGCATCGTGCTTTGCTCTTTCGTGCTGGTCACGCATATTTTCTATCTTAAGGTGAACAAGCTGACCAAAGGTAAGCGCCTTTTCAATAGCGTTACCGGGGTGGTCTGTATGAACATGAACCTTGATTATTTCATCGTCATCAACAACAACGACACAGTCACCAATAGATTCAAGATATCCGCGCAACACCTGAGGCTCATCGGAACATTCGGGATTGCGGTTAACAATAAACTCTGTACAATAAGTAAAGGTTATCTCGGTTTCAAACTCACCTGCGGCATTTCTGGACTCCTCTTCCTCCTCAGGCTCATTTACACTTGCGTTTTCGGACTGTATCATCACACCGTCCTTAAGAACGGAGTACATACCCTCTAAAATAAGAACAAAGCCTTTTCCGCCTGCATCAACAACACCTGCTTTTTTAAGAACAGGCAAGAGCTCGGGAGTTTGCTCAAGAGCCTCTTTTGCACCCTCTATAGCAGCTTCAAAAACCTCTAAGGTATCTTTACCCTCGTCGTACGCAGTGGTTGCTTTTTCGGAAGCAACTCTGGCAACCGTTAAAATAGTTCCCTCTGTCGGCTTCATAACAGCCTTATAAGCCGCTTCAACTCCTAAGCAGAAAGCGTTTTTTACATTTTCGGCTGTGAGGTATTCATCGTCACCTATTCCCTTAGCAAAGCCGCGGAACAAAAGGGAGGTTATAACACCCGAGTTACCTCTGGCACCGCGAAGCAAGGCTGACGCATTCACAGCGGCAACCTTTCCGGCAGTCTCTCCCGAAAGCTTTTCAAGCTCTCTTACAGAGTTTGCAAGAGTCATAGACATATTTGTTCCGGTATCACCGTCCGGTACGGGGAATATATTAAGGTCATCAACCCTTTTGCGATTATTAGAAAGATTATTTGCTGCCGAGATTATAGACTGGCTTAGAATATCACCGTTAATCAAAAATAAACACTCCTTTAGACAGAAGAATTAAGAAATTATTCTTTAATTCCGTCAACCTTAACCGTAACCTTACTTACGGTTATGCCTGTCGCCTCTTTTACTATATATTTAACCTTTTCGGTTATGCTGGCCGCGATAGCGTTGATATTCATACCGTAGGTTACAACTATATGAAGCTCAACACGAACCGAATCAGCATCGCCATAGACATTGATACCTGTATCGAGCATTTCCTTTTTTGAAAATGCGCCGATTACCTTCTGACGGTTTCCGCTTGGAACCATGCCTACAACACCGAAGCAGGATGTGACCTCATGTCCAATAAGCTTTGAAAGATAAGCCTGCGAAATGCTGACTTTTCCCAATCTTGTTTCATAAGCAATCATCAATTTATCCTCCTGTTACTTTTTAATTTTATAGCCTTCTATCGAAAAGTAAATATCACTTAACGACGGATTATTGATATTTTCTATCTTTTCGTTACAGAAAAGCACACCTGTGCGGTAACACACCGGAATTACAGGCATTTCAGCCTGAAGAATGTTGGAAACATCAGTTATGGTATTTTTGCCGCTGTAAAAACCGTTTATAACATCCGCTACGGAAGCAGGCTGCTGTTCCTCTTCCTGCTCTTGCTCGGTTTCAGACGGTGCTTCCGAAGAAGCTTCTTCCGAATTCTGAGCCTGAGCTTTAGCTGCCGCCGCTCCCACTCCGTAAGCCGCACTTCCTCCCGAAACTACAAGAGAAGAAAGATCCATATCGGGAGTTACCGCAATTTCGCCGAGGTAAAGCTGAAAATTACCGGTGGTAAGACGGTTAATATAATCAGCATAGCCCGTTTCAATAACGGTTACGGTTATACCGAACTGCTTCAGCTGCGAAGCTATCTGCTTTGCCGCCGCAACTCTCATACTGTTTTCACTGTTTACAAGCAATGTAAACTGCAAAGCATTTCCGTTTTTATTTACACGCTGAGAGCTTCCGTTTAGACTATTATATCCTATTTTCTCCAAATTCTCAACTGTTATTTCGCTATTAGCTGATGTTTGTATGTTTTGTACAGATTTTACTTCCTCCCATTCAGGATTAAAGAAGCCTGTTGCGGCAAGCGCGTTGTTGTAATACGAGGTTGTACAAATCTGCTTGCGGTCAAGCGCGGAAGAAAGCGCATATCTTAAATATCTGTTTGAAAGCTCGCCGTAAGAGTCGTTTATACCGATATAAACAAGATTATTAAGGTTAATATCAAACTTTTTTGCGCTCATTCTTATGATGTTGCCGTCCGCCGCATCACTGTAATAAATATCTGCGGCGCCTATTTCAACATAATGCGCAATAGATTCCTTATCAGGAGCATTTATAAGATTAATTTTTTTAATAATTCCCTTTTCACCGTAAAATTTATCGTTTAGCACAAATGCGTTTCGCTCGTTGTTTACATAGTATCTTCCGCAGCCTATAGGCGGAAGAACAACACCGTCCGAGTCGGTTTTCTGCTCACTTCCTGCCTTTAAAACAGGAAAGTCAAGCAAATTTGAGAAGTATGGGTTTTGCTTAGCCAAAGTAAACACAACCGTTTTTGAATCCGCCGCTGCGGCTGACTGTGCAACTGATAGCTTTGAGCCGTAATAACTGGTTGAAGCCTTGGCAAGATTAAAGGAATGGACTACATCCGATGATGTTACATTTGAACCATCCGAAAAAACAGCATTTCTTATTCTTACTGTGCATTTATTCCCCGAAAGCTCAATATTTTCCGCAAGCCTGTTAACAGGCTGGAACTTGTTATCTGTTTTTACAAGAGGCTCGTAAAGAAGCCTGCATAGTTGACGGTTAAGCTCGGTTTCGGCACTGTACGGATTAAATGTATCAGATAAATTATAAAGCAAATCTAAGCTTTCTGCATATTCCTCGCTGTTTAAAACAACCGTTTCTCCGGAAGAGGTTTGCTCGCTGCTTTCTTTACAGCCCGCAAAGGAAAAAACTATTACGGCTGCAAGCAGAAAACAGATATATTTTTTAAAACGCAACGTCTTTCCCTTCTTTAATATTTATTCGTTTAATATCACGGGTAATTCCTGTTTTATTATCAATATCAAAAATACAGGCGTTTAAAATACAGTCTCCGTCCGCCAATTCAAATTTAGCACAGCCGCCCGATTTAAGACGGTCAATAATTATCTCACTTTTAACGCCTAAAACCGAATTTGCAGGTCCTGTCATACCGAGGTCGGTTATATAACCTGTACCGCGCGGTAAAATCTGCTCGTCAGCTGTCTGTATATGAGTATGAGTACCGAAAAGTGCTGAAACTCTGCCGTCAAGATAAATACCGAGCGCTCTTTTTTCGCTGGTAGTCTCGGCATGGAAATCAACTAAAATTATATTTGCACTATCAGAAGCGGCCTTTTCTAAAAGTGCGTCCGCCGCGAGAAACGGATTTTCAGCCTCATGGGGGTTCATAAACAATGTTCCCGAAAGATTAATAACTGCCATTTTGGTAAATCCAAAGTCCGCAACACAATATCCGCTTCCGAAATCGGCTTCCTTTAAATTATCAGGTCTTAAAATAAAGGGATTCTCGTCAAGAAACAAATGCACTTCTTTTCTTCTCAAAGAGTGGTTTCCGCCTGTTATAACATCTGCACCGGAAGCAAACAGACTCTCGGCACTTTGCGGTGTTATTCCGTTACCGTCCGCCGAGTTTTCGCCGTTTACTATAACGGCTTGTATACCGTATTCTTTTTTAAATTTTGGAATAAAGCGTCTAAAAGCACCGCAGCCGATACTGCCGCAAACATCTCCCACTGCAAGAATTTTCATTTTTTCACCTGCCTGATTTATTATAACATATAATGCCTATAAAATCAAACACCAGTATAAATTTAACACTTTCTTCAAATAATACAGCAAAAGGAGTTTTTATATGGAATATTTTAAAATAGTTTTAACCTCACTTTTTTCGCTCTTCGCTCTGTTTGTTCTTACTAAAATGACGGGGAACAAACAAATGTCCGAGCTTACGATGTTTGATTATATTATCGGCATAAGCATAGGCTCAATTGCCGCAGAAATGGCAACCGAGCTTGAAAAACCGATTTTTCCGCTTATAGCAATGGTTATCTATGCAGTTGTTGCTTTCGGTATTTCAATAGCCTGCTCAAAATCAATAAAGGTGCGCCGTCTGATTTTCGGAAAAAGCATCATTTTGATGCAAAACGGAAAGATCTTCCGCAAAGGTCTTAAAAAAGGCAGGCTTGATTTAAATGAGTTCCTTGTTCAGTGCCGTCTTAACGGATTTTTTGATTTAAGTGCTGTAAATATGGCTGTTTTAGAGCCGAGCGGAAAAATAAGCTTTCTTCCCTTCCCCGATAAGCGACCACTTACTGCCGCCGACACAAAAACCGTTCCGCAAAAGGATGAATATTTCACCAATGTTATAATGGACGGCAGAATTTACGATAAAAATTTAAAAGCCGCCGGTAAAGACATAAGCTGGCTTAAAAACGAGCTTTCCTCAAGAGGAGTAAAGACTGCGGAAATTTTCCTCGCCACGCTTAGCACCGACGGTGTTTTAAATATTTTTAAAAATAACGATTTTGTTCAGGATAACGATATATTTGA
This sequence comes from Clostridia bacterium, assembly GCA_017472575.1. GTDB lineage: Bacteria > Bacillota > Clostridia > Oscillospirales > Acutalibacteraceae > UBA737. Next base: position 23,874 of record JAFUPX010000005.1, read on the forward strand.
ATAGTTGCTTACAATACTTTAAATATCCAGCGCAATAATTTCATAATCAGGCTCGGCAAAATATTCGTGAACACCGTCTTCAAACAGGTTAACAATTTTTTTACCTTTTCTTTTGGCATATTTAAGCGTGTTTTTAGTACCTCCGGAAAGCCCGTTATACCATGTTATAACATAATCGCTGTTATCAACCATAAATTCATTTCTTTTTTGATAAACACCATTGAAGTAATTATCAGATATTAGTATAACATTATCTGCAAGAGAAATAATCTCATTATACATTTTATGCCATTTATCATCAAATTTTTCAGCCTGATCTACAAAAGGTATTGCGCATACAAGAGAAATAGAAGCCTTTTTATATACTTCCCTTAGCATAAGAACTGCTCTCGCCGCAATCAAATCAAAGCCCATAGCCATTCCGCAATAAAATGTATAACAGCCCTCATCAGCAGCGGCAAAAACAGCATCAATTAATTTATTTTCCAATTTTTTAAATTCAGGCTCCGCATCATCCATGGGAAAAGGAAATTTTGAAGGACGGTAGCCCGTAAAACAACAGCTTTTTATTTCACCTGACATATTTTTATCTCTCCGATCTTTTTATCTTTTTTAAAATTATATAACAATTAAAAGGAAAAAAATGTCGAAAACAGTACTATTGCAATTCTTTTGTTTAGATAGGAGAGAACTAAGCAAATAATCAGGCTGCCTTGTTGGGATAGTTTCCGTAAGGCAGCCTTCATATTACATAAGACTTAAATAAAGCTCCTTAATTTCCTCAACACTTGTTTCTCTCGGATTACCGGGACGGCAAGCATCATCAAAAGCAGACTGCGAAAGAAAGTCAACATCCTCCGGCTTTACAATTTGCTTAAGATTGGTAGGAATTCCAACGTCTACAGAAAGCTGCTTAACAGCATCAATTGCGGCTTTACGATATTCTTCGACAGTCATTCCCTCTGTTCCCTTTACACCCATTGCAGCAGCAATATACTTATACTTATCGCCTGTTGCAGGAGCATTGTATTCCATAACTGTGGGAAGAATTATGGCATTCGCAACACCGTGAGGAGTGTCATACAAAGCGCCGAGCGGATGAGCCATAGAGTGAACTATACCAAGACCTACATTCGAAAATCCCATTCCTGCTATATACTGACCGAGAGCCATACCCTCTCTGCCCTCTTTAGTGTTGTCAACAGCACCGCGGAGTGTACGGGAAATAATTTCGATAGCCTTTAAATGGAACATATCCGAAA
>JAFUPX010000006.1 GCA_017472575.1 Clostridia bacterium
ACCACATTTCATCCCACAGACCGAAATGGAGTAAGCGGAAACAGTGGAGAAAAGATGCTCAAAGACGATATTCCGACCGAGCGGAAAGCCTTATAAACCGCCAAAGACGGCTAAAGATGAGGCTTTCAGATGGCTTCGGGACGCAGAGGCCGCAGGTTCAAGTCCTGTCACCTCGACCAAAAATCCGTCGACCTTGTCGGCGGATTTTTTATTCAAGCCGATAGGCTTGGTATATCATCACGCTTTAGCGTGTATATCATTGCCGCATAAAAGCGGCGTATATCATCACACCGTACCGCAATGACAAGAAGCAAACAAACACCAAGCGCGATTGCAATCCAAATATAATTTATCCTTGTATTTTCCTCTGCATAGGAAAGATAAATTCCGTTTTTTACACCTGCTGAAATTTCGCTTGCCGCAGCTTTGATTTTTGAAATCATCACATCATCCGCAAGGCTTGTGAAAATAAAACCTGATTTTACTTCTTTACCGTCTTTTTCAAAGGATACAAGCTCTAAATAATCCTTGTAATAAGGCAGTGTGCTATCTTGTGCAGATGAAGAAACGATTTCTACTTGCAAATTATTACCCATTGTGTTTTTGTCAGCCTTATTTCCGTTAATATACACAAAATCAATCCCCGAGCGCTCAGAGATTATCTCAAGCATATCAGGAATAATACCGCAGTATGCTTTTTTGTCCGTATCATAAAACTCAATCGGGTACATGTCGGGACTTCCTGCTACATATACACAATTTCCAAAACCTTCGGTTTTATCGGTAGTATAAACTTGTGCAAATACCGGCTGTATTTGAAAAATAATCAGCATAATTGCAACAAATAGCCGCAGCATATATTTTCTCATTTTCAATCACCTCGCCTCTATTAAATATTTATTCCCTTTCGTTCAATGCGTCCCCAGTCAAGCTTTTTCTTTTTATAACCTTTAAAAGCAGTAAGTCGAACAAACGCCATAATAAACCTTAAGGTTGTAACTTCGAAAAAGCAAAGCATTATGGCTTTCATACAATCTGTAAATGTAACAGTCAAATCAATGGTTTGTATTCTTGAAAAGAACGCCGTAAGAGTAAGAATTGAGTTATACGTTGCATAAATCATCATAAAAAGCAGCATAAACGGCAAATTCAGTAGATCCATAAAAAATGCCGCCACCATTGTAAACACACCAAATACCTCAATAAAGGGAGAGAGCAGTTCATACAGTAGAAAGTATATATATGAAACAAAACCAACTGCACCGAATTTAGGATTTGCCATCATCTTTTTATGTTTCCACATTGTCTGGAAAAGCCCGAGATGCCAACGCTTTCTCTGTTTCTTTAAGTCTCCGAGCTTTTCGGGCACCTGCGTCCAGCAAACTGCATCAGTTGCATATTTGATGGAGTAAGGAATATGATTTGTAAGACAGTAGGAATGAAGCTTTACCACAAGCTCCATGTCTTCACCCATAGTGCCGTGGTCATAGCCTCCTGCGGCGATAACTGTTTCTTTTTTGAACATTCCGAATGCCCCCGAAATGATAAGAGAGCCGTTAAAATGGTCAAATAAAATTCTTGATGCCAGAAAGGAACGGTCATATTCCAAAAGCTGCATACAAGCTAAAATGCTTTTAGGCAGTCGGTATTTAATTACCTTGCCATCCTTGAGCGTCACATCGTTACAAGGTCTTACCGTTCCGCCTACCGCAACTACATTTTCTTCTTCCAAAACGGGAATTACAATTTTACGCAGTGAATCATACTGCAAAACGGAATCGGCATCCATACAGATAAAATACGGATACTGCGCGGCATTGATGCCCATATTAAGTGCATCTGCCTTACCGCCGTTTTTCTTTCGGATTAGCGTCAGCGGAACCTTTTGCTCGCTCGTTTCATAAATAAATTCCTCCGGCTGACACTCAATACTTCTGTGAAGCGGCCGTCTTACCGGATGCATATTATATGCTTCAATCAGTACCTTTGAGGTTTTGTCCTTTGAACCGTCGTCCACCACTACAATCTCATAAAGTCTGTAATCAAGAGAAAGCAGAGATTTTACTGTCTGAACAACTGTCACTTCTTCGTTATAGGCAGGGACAACAATGGTTATCGGGACAAAATAGTTGTCGGTAAATTTATTCATTAGTCTGTCCTGCATCTTCTTTTTATAAAGCGTAGATGCACCAACAACTACCGATAAAAACAAAAATGTAGAATAGCCTATTAAGGGAGTTATAGAATTTCTTAAAAACGAAAGCGCCGATTTGGTTATAACCGACATCCGTATGCCTCAGGTGGACGGCTTGGAGATTGCTAAATATATATTTGAAAACAAGCTTGATACAAAGGTTATAATAATAACTGCCTACCGAAATTTTGAATATGCCCGAGAAGCACTGATATACGGTGTCCACAGAATTGAAACCAAGCCGATCGATTTTGATTTGATTATTGAAATGGTGAACCGCCTTAAAATGAAAAAGCAGAACGATGCGGCGGTAAAGCAGGAGCTTAAAGCCGCAAATGATTTTATCGAAAATCGCACTTTCATATGCAAACAGCTTTATGCATTTGTTTCGGGCAATCTTGAATATGAAGAGATAAAGAGAGTGCTTGAGAACGATTATCAGGATATATCCGTTATTCGCTGTGCGCTTATTCATTTTAAAACAACAGGCGATAGTATAATCGGGTACGACCGCGATAATTGGCGTTATATGTGCGAGATGTGTCTCGAAAATATTGATGCATACTGTGTTCAGGAGAGCGCTTCCTCGGCGTTAGTTCTGCTGTTAACACCTGATAAAAAGGTTGAACAGAAAACAGAGAGTTATGCCGCAGATATAAAAAAGATTATCAAAAAGGCATATAAAACAGATATTACCTACAGTATTGAATTTTTCGACAATCTTACCGGCTTTGTTATTAAAAACACGCGGAACGCGGTTGAGCTTTATACAGATTATCTGCTTAACGGAAATTTCAGAGCTATGCAGGATTTAACCGAAACCTTAAAAAGCGCATACAGCTTTGATTGGATAAAAAACTTTACATATTCGTTTATAAATCATTTTGATTTGGATTTAGAGGCAGATACCTCTTATTATTATAACCGAGCTAAATACGCACAGCAAAAAGATGATTTCTTCCTTTTGCTTAGTGAGATTTCAAATGATGTTACAACAAACTCCAAGAACAGAATATTCCAGATAAAGCATTATGTGAACAAGCATTATCAGGAGGATATTTCGCTTGTAACGGTTGCCGCCGCCTTTGATTTAAACCCTACATATTTAAGCCGTATTTTCAAAAAGGAGGCGGGAGAAAGCTTTGCCGATTACTGTCTGCGGTTCAGAATTAAAATGGCTAAGGAAATGCTTATGCGCGGAAATCTTTCGGTAAGAGAAATTGCCGAGGCTCTGGGCTACAGCAATGTAGGCTATTTTGACCGAGTTTTTAAAAACGAAACAGGCTATACCCCAAAACAGTTCAGAAATGCGGTGTTAAAGGATGGCTAAAGCCAAGAAAAGATTCAGAAAGATTTTCAAAAGCAATATGATTTATATATCAGTGTTTATTCTGATATTTTGCATAGTTGCGGCAAGTCTTTTTATCGTTTTCAGCAACTCGGTGCAAAGGGAAAAGATAAATCTCCTTGAAATGGACGAATCGGGCAAAGCGGAAACCTCTCTTATGAGGGTGCTTACGCATATTTCGTCTTCGTGTGTGTTTTTTTCAACGCAGAATTTCAGCATTGATGCCGAAAATCCCGAAAACGATTATTTTCAGATTTATACTGTTCAGAAGCAGATGGAAACCCTCTGCGCAACCTTTAGTGCGGTAGAGTCTATTAAAATAGTTGACAGAATAACCGGCTATACCCTTTCTTACGGTGAAAAAATCGTTGTTGAGCAGGGCAGACTTTACAGTACCATAGGAAATGTTAACATATATGAAAATCTTAGCGGCTCAAATTCTAATCTTTATATGTATACCACTGCAACGGAGGGTCAGTATGCCAGTAATACGGTTTACATAGGTATTAACGCTGAATATCTCGCAGAAAATATTTTATTTAATCAGAATGATGAAAGAGAAGAATATATTACAGATGCAAACGGCAATATCATCGTTTCGGCTAATGTTTTGCAAATCAATAAAAATCTTACCGATATTTACGGCGAGAAAATAGAGTTTAAAAACGGCGAATCCTATGTTAAAAAGATTAACGGTACAGAGAAAATAATAACCTCAAAAAAGGTTGAAGATTTTGATTTTTATATTATTTCAGTAACCGATAATTCTATTTACCGCAGTCTTGAAAAAAAGGCTATGGTAACAGTTTCGGCTATTATAGGTCTGCTTGCCGCGGCTTCAATATTTATCGCTTTTATGATACTTAAAATAACCTACCGTCCCGTTGAGGAAATACTGTCTCAGGTGGGGGATATGGCTGTTTTAGATAGAAACAGTATGAGCGAGGTTCAGTTTATAAACCAGAACTTTAAGAAGCTCAAGAGCTCAAATACAGAGCTTTCGGATATTATTGACGAAAAGGTTGAGGAGCTTACAAATCAGCATATTGCGGCTTTGCAGGCGCAGATTTGTCCGCATTTCACATACAACACTCTTGACGCGATAAACTGGATTGCTTACCGCACCTTAAAGGACAGAAACAACGATATCTCAAAGGTTATAAAAAATATGTCTGTTCTTTATAAATCAACCCTTAACATAAACGAAATTTTCAGAACCATCCGCGAGGAAATTGAGTTTACCGAATGTTATCTTGAAATTCTCCTGATAAGGAGACCGAATACATTTTTTGTTGAATGGGATATTGATGAGGATATAAAGGATTACAGTATCTTAAAATTAAGTATTCAGCCGCTTATTGAGAATATTTCTAATCACGCTGTTGGCGAAGGCCACGAAAAGATAAATATTAAAATATCTATTAAAAATTTTGGCGAGCTAATAAGGGTTATAGTTTCGGACAACGGTGTTGGAATTCCCCCTGAAAAGTTGGCTGAAATCCGCCGCGGAATAAGCGATTTCGCAACAAGCGGTAAAAATCTCGGAATAAGAAATGTTAACGAGCGTCTACAGCTGCTTTACGGCGAGGAATACGGTATAAATATCAGCAGTATAGTAGATAAAGGCACCACCTGTACATTTATCTTTCCAAAAGTTTTAAAACCGGATTGCAATTAAAATGCAATCCGGTTTTTTTAAGGCTTCAAGATAACCTTTTTTACATAAATTATAGTTATAACTGTAAGCACAAGGCTTATCAGTGACAAAAATTGCTGTGCATACATAGGGATTCCGAAAACAGTATTTCCGTTTGCTTGAATGTGGGATACCAATGGACTTACCGCCAGAGTTGCCAAAAAACCTGCTACACCTGATGCCGCCTGACAGATAGCCAGCGAATCTGCCCTTTTATCAGGAGAAACATAATCAAAAATAAGATTTATAAGGGCTGAGTTGATTCCGCCCAAGGCTATGCCATGAATAATATAATAAAGAATAAACATATATTTACCGCTCAAGGGGGTTGCCGCAAAAGCGCAGGCATAAGCTAAGCTCAAAACTATCAGGCATTTTTCGGTCATAGCCGCAAAGCTTTTTTTATCTGCATATTTTCCCCACAGCTTTGATACTAAAATGCGTGAAATACTGCTTACAATCGTGAGAACAGATACAAATTTGAGGCTGAGTCCCAGCTCGCCTATAAGATAAGTGCCGTAAAACGGTATTGAAATATAGGTTGCAATATAATAAAGAACAAAAATAATCGTTATATGTATAATATCCTTATTCCCTGCAAGAGAACAAACAGCGGCTAAAAGAGTTTTTCTTTCCGTTTGGGGTTGTTCAGGTTCAACTGTGAAGAGCATTGATAGCGTATGCAGTATCATAAGAACAAATATAACCGCCGCAGACAGTATAAATGCGGTACGAATTTCGCCCTTATCCTTGAAATGGTCTATAACAGCACCCATACAAAAGGAGAAAACTATCCCAGAAATTAAGGAGATAATTTCCTTGTTTGCTGTAAAGCTACCGCGGTGAGAGTCCTCCACCAAAGACATAAGCCAGTTAATTTTTTTAGGATGTGCTAAATTATATAATATGTAGGCACAAAGAATGGAAACAACAAACAAAACTATTTTTATTTTGCTGTTTATAGCTGTTACGGGAATCACATAAAGCAGCATAAACAGGAGCTGGTTTATAATACTCAGAGCCATAACAAGACGCTTTACTCTTGTTTTTCTTATGGATATGGAAAGCAACTGAAATAAACCGCCCAAGGAAATTATGGATGAGAGTATGCCGGTAAGACTGTCCGACATACCGAGGCTTTTTGTAAGCGTTGCAAGATACGAGCTTGCTACAAGTATAGAAATAAGATACTCAAGCGCCGCCTCGGCTATATACATAGCTCTGCCGATTTTTTGTTTTTTTAAACTGAAGTTCTCATCCTTCAAAATATCACCCTCTGTAAAGCTTTTCCTATAAGAAGATAGCATAGTTGCTTGATTTTTTCAACTAAACAAGTTACGAAACTTTTTCGAAAATGCTTGAATATTGCTTATTCGTATGTATAATAAAGGGGGAGGCGGTATTTATGACGATGCGAGAGCTTGCAGTCCTTGCAAATGTTTCTGTTTCAACCGTAAGCAAAGCATTTTGCGATGCGGATGATGTAAGCGGTGAAACCAAGGAGCATATATTTGAAATTGCAAAGCAGGAGGGGTGCTTTGGAAAGTTTTACAAAGGCAAATTTTCAAAGCAGGTCATAGCGATTATCTGTCCCGAAATAAAAAGCGGATTATACTGCGGAATAGTTGAGAAGCTTAGAAAGGTTATTGAAAAGAACGGCGGATTGGTTATAATCGCTCAGGATGATTTTTCCACCTCAAAGCAAGCGGAGCTTATTGAATATTTCGCCTCATATTTAAAGCTTGACGGTATATTTGTTTTCGGTTTAAACGCGGATTTAAAAAAAGGGTATGCGATACCTATTATCTCTCTTTTACACAGTAAAACAAACAGCACAGATTCTGTGTGTATAGATTTTGACACGCCTATAAACGAGGCAGTTGAGTATCTTTATAAATCAGGGCATAAAAAAATTGCATTTGTAGGCGAACGGCTTACAGAAGGAAAGGCAAAAAGGGTTTTAAAAGCGGCTCAGAGCTTCTTTTTGGATTGTAAGATAATAGAGAGTGATTTACGCTTTGAAAAAGCGGGAGAAAAGGGTGCGGAAGAGATACATAAAATGAAGGATAAGCCTACGGCAATCTTTTGTGCATACGATAATATAGCGTTTGGGCTAATAAAAGCCTTAAAGAGCAAGGGCTATAGAATACCCGAGGATTTTTCTGTTATAGGTATGGATAATACTGTAACATCTGAATATATTGACAGCTCCCTTACCTCTATTGATGCAAATTCAGATGAAATCTGTATGATAGCATGGGATTTAATGAAGAAAAAGCTAAAAAACGGTTATTATCGGTTAAAGCAAAATATAACCGTTACAGGAAAACTAATTAAGAGGGAAACAGTAAAAGAAAGGCTCGGTTGAGCCTTTCTTTTAATATATATTTCTGTTTTCTCTGTAGCTTCGCCATACATTTTCGAAGAAATCCTCTGCCGACGGAATGGGGCGAACATTCCGCCATATGCATTTAAAGTCGCCCTCAGAAAGATAGGTTTCCTGTACCTTTGAGCGTGTGGCGCCGTTTTCTTCGGTGAAACGGAATATTTCCTCTAAGCCTTGCCTTAGCTTGCCGATTTTATCAAAGTAAAGCGAAGAACCACGAGTATCTCCTACAGTATCGGCATAATCTATCAAAGCCGCAAGTACGGCACTGCCTGTTATAAGAATATCTTTCAGCTTATAGTATGTATAAAGCTTTGATTTATCACTAACACCTGCTGTTTTGCTTAAATCGGCAATATCAGTTAAGGTTTCCTTTAAAGCCTTTTCCATATTCGCTTTGTTGCGGATAGCCGCGGCATTATCGCTCATTCTGCGCTGTGCTTTACTGATTAGCTCATCTATATTATCATAGGCTTTGCTTATTTTTTCAAGCTGTTCTTTATGCGCCTTTTCAGCCTTCGAAAGAATGTCTTCAAAAGTATCGTCACTTATAAGTGTATTTCCGTTTTGGGAGATATACTGCGCCGCACGAAGTGAGCCTACCTGTCCCGCATTAAGAGCGGAACCGCCCGGTCTTGTAACGCCGTGGGTTCCGGCACATTCTCCTGCGGCGAAAAGACCTTTAACGCAGGTTTGCCACCACATATCAACCGCAATTCCTCCGTTGTTATGCTGGGCGCAAAGGGCAATTTCAAGGTAATCTTTTGTTATATCAAGACCCTTGCTCCTGTAAAGCTCTACTGCCGGCTCGTTCATTTTAATTAAACGCTCTATTGGTGTTCCAAAGAGTGCCTGTGCCTTTTTTAGATAATCGTAAGCCTCAGCTGAGAGCTTTTCATATTCAATTTTATCCATATTGAAAGGATTTTTGGTGAAATCAAGAAAAACTCTTCTTTTCCTTAAAACACACTCTCTGTAAACCAAAAGGTCTATAACCGAAGAGCCCTCAAGCACCTTTTTGCTGTCAAAAGGCCACTGATATCCCTTTAAGAATACCATTGAAAGAGCTTCGTACAAATTATCAAAATATTCGGATAAAAATTCATATTCCGTGCCGTTCTCATCAACCGATACAAAGCGCGGAAGCACCTGCATATATGTACCCGAAACATTCCATCTCGGTGCAACCGAAGCCAAGCAGTACTGCCATTCAGTTAGGTTCTGCGCTTTTGCTCCGGCAAGCAGGGCGAGACTTGTTGTTCCTGTGTGACATTCGGGGTAAACTCTGTCGGCATATATTCCGGCAGGACCTCCTGTTGCCATTATTATATCAGAGCATTTAAAGGAGACCAGCTCTCCGCTTTTCTTTTCAATACATAGAAGACCGCAGACTGCATTTTTTGTTTTCAAAATCTCTATTGCAAGAAAACCGCTGAAAACATCTATTCCGAGCTTTGCGGCATTCTTTTGGAGAGCCTCGGTCATATATTTCGAGGTTAAGGGACCAGCGCTGGTGGCTCTGGCATAGGGGTCGTGGTCGGTTTTATAGCCTACATATTCTCCGTAGCGTTTTACGGGAAATTATACACCTAACTCGCATAAATTTAAAAATGAGCGCACCGATAAAGCAGCCTCGCACAGAGCGTTATCCCCGTCAACACTGCCGCATGAAAAAAGATTTTCAGCCATTTTTGCAACGCTGTCGGGGCTATCTCCTCCGAGACCCAATTTGTAATAGGTCTGCTTATCGCTTCCGGTATTTCGAGAGGTTCCACAGCCTACCGCCTCGGTTAC
>JAFUPX010000040.1 GCA_017472575.1 Clostridia bacterium
CGGGATGGACGCACCTCTGGTGCACCAGTTGTTCTGCCAAGGGCATAGCTGGGCAGCTAAGTGCGGATTGGATAAACGCTGAAAGCATCTAAGCGTGAAGCCAACCTCAAGATTAGATTTCCCATAGCATAAGCTAGTAAGGTCCCCGGAAGACTACCGGGTTGATAGGCTGCGTGTGTAAGCATGGTGACATGTGTGCTTGGCAGTACTAATAGACCGAGGGCTTGACCTACTTTTCGTTCCTCTTCTCAATTACTTGTTCAGTTTTCAGGGTGTGAGTAAATATGCATTTAAAGCAATCGGATTTCCGGTTGCTTTTTTTTATAAAATTATTCTAATTTTCCTGAAATTCGTCTCTTTTTTCATTTAATATGTATTTGTGAAAACATTTAATCTGTGATATATTTAGATTAGAAAGCGGTGAGGATAATGAAAGTTCTTAATTTCGGTTCTTGTAATATTGATTATGTTTATTCTGTCGACCATATTGTTGTTCCTGGAGAGACGACAGCATCATATGATCTGGAGCTTTTTTGCGGAGGAAAAGGGCTTAATCAATCTATAGCTGCCGCAAAAGCCGGTGCTGAGGTTTTTCACGCTGGATGTATAGGAAATGATGGACAAATACTGCGAAACACACTTTCTGAAAACGGAGTCGATGTTTCAAATCTTAGAACTGTTAATGCTAAAAACGGTCACGCAATAATACAGGTAAATAAAAACGGTGAAAACAGTATACTCCTTTACAGCGGCTCAAATGAAATGATTACAGAGGAATATATAGACGAGGTGCTTGAAAAATTTTCACCTGAAGATATACTTCTTTTGCAAAATGAAATAAGTAATATAGGTTATATTATAAAAAAGGCTTACAGTAAAGGCATTAGTGTTGTCTTAAACCCAGCGCCGTTTGATGAAAAAATAAAAACAATAGATTTTAAAATGCTTTCTTTTGTTATTTTAAATGAGGTTGAGGCAAAAGGTCTCACAGGAAAAGAACAGCCCGAGGAAATTGTCAGATATATGAGAGAAAACTACCCTGAACTCAGAATGGTATTGACCTTAGGGAAAAAAGGATGTATTTATGCTGACAAAAATCAAACATTGTATCATCCGGCATTTGAGGTTGAGGCAATAGATACAACCGCCGCCGGAGATACATTTATCGGATATTTTCTGGCATCAATATCAAAGCAGAAAACATATTACGATGCGATTAAAATTGCAAGTGCCGCTTCGGCGCTCGCTGTTTCAAAAAAAGGTGCGTCTCCCTCTATACCGTTTGAAGAGGAAGTCGAAAAAGCACTTGGCTTTTTGAAGCCTTATAACGTTGATAGAACCGAATATGTGCGTGAACAAATCAATTGTTTTTTTGATAAAAGCATAAAAACCGCGCGGCTGAGTGATTTGGCAAAAGAGCTTAATTATTCCGAAAACTATACAGGAGAGCTGATTAAAAGGATTACAGATAAAACCTTTTCTCAGATTTTGCAGGAAAAAAGGTGCGCTTTGGCGGCTAAGCTGCTGCGGGAAACGGAATTACCGATAGAGGAAATCATAAGTAAAACCGGATATCAGAACAAAAGCTTTTTTAGACAAAAATTTCAAGAGATGTATAAACAAACACCGTATCAGTACAGAAAAACAATAAATAAGTGAGGATTGTATTGAATATGAGAAATTTTATTGTAGGAACAGACTGGTGGACCGATTGTGACGATGCTGTTGCTTTACGAATGCTGGCGCGCGCACACAGACAGCGAAAGATAAATTTACTGGGCTTTGGAATCAACGCCTGTATGGAATATTCTGCGGCGTCCTTAGAAGGATTTCTTAATTTGGAAGGAGTTTCTGATATACCTATAGGAATTGATATGTCTGCTACTGATTTCGGAGGCAATCCACCGTATCAAAAAAGGTTAGCTGAATTTGCCTGTAAGTACTCTTCAAATAGTGATGCTAAAGATGCTGTGAGGCTTTACAGAAGTATACTTGCTTCTGCTAAAAAAAAAATCGAGATAATTGAAATTGGATATCTGCAGGTTATTGCGGCTGTTATTAACAGCGGTTCAGATGATATTTCCGAAAAAACAGGAATTGAACTAATAAAAGAAAAGGTTTCTAAAATCTGGGTAATGGCAGGAAAATGGGATGAAGACGGCGGTATGGAAAACAACTTTGCCAGAAACGAGCGTTCAAGAACAGCGGGTGATATATTCTGCAGACGCTGTCCCATTCCCGTTACTTTTCTTGGCTGGGAAGTTGGAGCAGATGTTATTACAGGAGACAGCTTACAAAACGATGACTTCCTGTACAAGGCTTTGTGTGACCATGGCTCGTCGCACGGCAGAATGTCTTGGGATCCAATGCTTGTTTTAATGGCGATTGTAGGAGATGAGAAGAAAGCTGGATATGATACTGTCCGCGGAACAGCAGAGGTAGACCCTATTACAGGCAAAAATTATTTTTCTCCTGATTTAAACGGAAAACATCGATATGTTGTAAAAAAGAAGGATAACGATTATTATAAAAAATGTATTAACAGTTTGATTGAATGATTTAGATTATCTATGTTTTTGCAACGGGCGATTTTATGCGCTTACACAGAAAACAGGACTCGGTTTAAACCGAGTCCTGTTTTCTTTTATGTACTATTTATTTTGCTTAAAGGTGATTTTAGACCACATAAGTATTATTATCTGCCCGGGTACTCCGAGAATATAAAGCAGCCAAATATTGTGGCCCAACGGTAAAAAAGTAAAGAAAAGTGCCGAAAGCATAGACCACATTAGCAGGGAAATTATAAGATAATTTGTACGAGGTTTAAACCATATTGAATTGAAAACCAGCCAAACTATCATAGAAGTAGGAATAGCATATACAAAGGAGAGCCAGTGCATACATACATTCTTTGTTGAGATATCTATTATAACGAAAACTATGGTTGCAATAAGCCATACGAGCAGGATGCTTATGCCTGTTATAAATCCGCGGTTACGTTGCTTGCGAGGATCGGGCTGTTTTTTTGCGGTTTGCTCGGGAGGAAGCTCATGCTCAGCGTTTACAAGGTAATCAAGCGGAACGCAGAAAAGGTCTGAAATTTCTTTTAAGACCGATACATCGGGTATAGACTCGCCGCGCTCCCATTTTGAAACGGATTTATCGGAATAGTTCAGCTTTTCGGCAAGGTCAAACTGTGTCATATTGTTCGCAAGGCGTAAGTCCGAAATGTTTTTTGCAATAATAGGCTTTAAGTCTTCCAAAGTATCACCTCTCAAATATGCTCTTGCTAATTATATCATTAAAACACGCGAAAATCAATTGTAATTATACTGTAAAAGCATTATAAGGTCCAAAAATGTTGACATTTAGCCTGTAAAAGGGTATAATTGTAAAAATAAAAATTATTTGACTGTAAAGGAGAAAGCACAATGGCTTATTATTTCAAGGAAACATCTCACACTTTTAACGAGTATCTTCTTGTTCCCGGTTATTCTTCTTCCGAATGTATTCCGGCGAATGTAAGTCTTAAAACTCCTCTCGTTAAGTTTAAAAAGGGTGAGGAGCCTGCGATAACAATGAATATACCGATGACATCTGCGATAATGCAGTCGGTTTCGGGGGACAGGCTCGCAGTAGCATTAGCTCGTGAGGGCGGCGTTTCCTTTATTTACGGTTCCCAGTCTATTGAGGACGAGGCCGCTATGGTAGCAAAAGCCAAGTCGTACAAGGCAGGCTTTGTTGTTAGCGATTCCAATATCTCGGCTGACAGCACCCTCGCAGATATTCTTGAGTTAAAGGCTAAGAACGGTCATTCCACCGTTGCCGTTACAGAAGACGGTACAGCCTCCGGCAAGCTGCTCGGAATTGTTACCAGCAGAGATTACAGAGTAAGCAGAATGTCTCCCGATACACCTGTTAAGGAGTTTATGACGCCGCTTGAAAAGCTTGTAACAGGAGACGAGACAACAACTCTCAAGCAGGCAAATGATATAATCTGGGACAACAAACTAAATTCTCTTCCCATAGTTGACAAAAACGGCTGCCTTTTATACTTCGTTTTCAGAAAGGATTATGACGCTCATAAGGAAAACCCCAACGAGCTGTTAGACTCTAAAAAGCGTTACATAGTAGGTGCCGGAATAAATACCAGAGACTATGCTGAGCGTGTTCCGGCTCTTGTTGAAGCGGGTGCGGATGTTCTTTGTATAGACTCCTCCGAGGGCTACAGCGAGTGGCAGGCAAGAACTATAGCTTTCATCCGCGAAAAGTACGGAGAGAGCGTTAAGGTAGGCGCCGGAAATGTTATAGATAAGGACGGCTTTAATTTCTTAGCCGATGCAGGAGCGGACTTTATAAAGGTAGGTATCGGCGGCGGCTCTATCTGTATAACCCGAGAAACAAAGGGTATAGGCAGAGGTCAGGCAACAGCGCTTATAGATGTTTGCGAAGCCAGAGACGAATATTTTAAAAAGACCGGAGTTTATATCCCTGTCTGCTCTGACGGCGGAATTGTTCACGACCATCATATGACCTTAGCCCTTGCAATGGGAGCTGATTTTATGATGCTCGGCCGTTATTTTGCAAGGTTTGACGAAAGCCCCACAAACAAGATAAATATTAACGGCAACTATTATAAGGAATACTGGGGCGAGGGCTCAAACAGAGCAAGAAACTGGCAGCGTTATGACCTCGGCGGAGATAAAAAGCTCTCGTTTGAAGAGGGTGTTGACTCCTATGTTCCTTACGCAGGCACACTTAAGGATAATGTAAATCTTTCCTTAAGTAAGGTTAAATCCACAATGTGCAACTGCGGCGCACTTACAATCCCTGAGCTTCAGCAGAAAGCCAAGCTGACCTTGGTTTCCGCAACAAGTATTATTGAGGGCGGCGCCCACGATGTTATCCGCAAGGAAACTTCTTTAGGCAGTGCAAAATAAATAATTGTTTTTGGTAAATGAAAACAAAAAATCCGCAGAAAATTATTTCTGCGGATTTTTTATGCTATATATCAAGAGAACATAAATCTTCAAGACTTTCTCTTTTAACAGCGAGATAGTCCTTTTCGCTGTTCAGCATTACCACCGGCGGGCGGTTAACGCGGTTATAGTTTGATGCCATTGAGTAGTTGTAGGCGCCGGTTGTGAGTACTGCAAGAATTTCTCCTCTTTTCGGTTTCGCAAGCGCCACATTCTCCTGAATGATATCTCCTGATTCGCAGCAACGCCCGACAACCGAAGCGGTAAAGTCCTTATTATCGTTTGCTCTCGAGGCTAAAATAACGGTGTAGGGGGACTCATAAAGCGCATAGCGGGGATTGTCGGTCATACCGCCGTCTATCGAGACATAGTTTTTGTATCCGGTGATTTCCTTTACTGTTCCAACAGAATAGAGAGTCATTCCTGCGTCGGCTACTATGCTTCTGCCAGGCTCCATCATTATTTTCGGCTCTTTTATGCCGAAATCTTTGCAAAGAGACTTAACACTGCTTGCAACCTCTGCAATTTTTTCTTCATAGCAAATTTCGGGGTCGTTTTCGGTGTATCTAACTCCAAGTCCTCCGCCCAAATTAAGCAGACCTGCCTCAAAGCCGGTTTCGGTTTTAACATCGAAAATAAATTTAATCATTATTTCACCGGCGGTGACAAAGGGGTCAGACTCGAAAATCTGAGAGCCGACATGGCAGTGGAAGCCTAAAAGCTTGATGTTTTCACAAGCCAGCGCTTTTTTGGTTATCTCCATAGCCTGACCGGTTTCTATAGCAGTTCCGAATTTTGAGTCCACCGAGCCGGTGGAGATTTTTTTATGCGTGTGAGGGTCTATGCCGGGGGTAACCCTCAAAATTATGTTCTGAGTAACGCCCTTTTCTCCTGCAATGCGGTTTACGGCTTCAAGCTCGTCGAGTCCGTCAACCACAAAACAGCCTACCTTGCTTTCCATAGCGAATTCGATATCACGGTCGGTTTTGTTATTGCCGTGGAAATAGGCGCGCTCCATAGGAAAGCCTGCAGAAGAGGCAGTGTAAATCTCGCCGGAAGAAACTACATCTATATCTATTCCCTCGTCCTTAAGCAGACGGTATATCTGGCGGCAGCAAAAAGCCTTTCCGGCAAATTCCGGCTTAGAACCCTCGGGCATATGCTTTTTCATAGCCGCGGCATACTCTCTTACGTGTTGTAAAATCTTATCCTCATCCATAAGATAAAGGGGTGTGCCGTATTTTTCGGCTAATTCAACGGTATCATAACCGTTGAAGGTTAAATGCCCCTTTTCGTTTACAGAAATATTATCGCAAATCACTTTAAACTTCTCCCTATAATAATTTATCCAGTCTGCTTACAGCCTCTAAGGTTGACTCCCTGCTTCCAAAGGAAGTAAGGCGGAAATAGCCCTCGCCTGCATTACCGAAGCCTGCTCCGGGAGTTCCTACAACCTGTGCGTTTTCAAGCAGAAAATCAAAAAAATCCCATGATTTCATACCGCCGGGGCATTTAAGCCACAGATACGGTGAATTTTCGCCGCCTGTAAAGCTGATACCCTTTTTGGTAAGCAACTCTGCAATAATGCGGGCATTTTCAATGTAATATTCAACGCTTTGTCTGCACTGTGCCTGACCCTCGTCGCTCAGTGCCGCTTCGGCGGCTCTTTGAACAACATAGGGAACGCCGTTGAATTTAGTTGCCTGTCTTCTCGACCAAAGGGCTGAAAGCTTTTTATCCCCAACAATCAATTCGTCGGGAAATACGCTCCAAGCGCAGCGGGTTCCGGTAAATCCGGCGGTTTTTGAAAAACTGCATATTTCTACGACGCACTTTCGCGCCTCATTGATTTCATAAATCGAATGCGAATAATCTCCGCTGATAAAGGCTTCATAAGCCGAATCAAATATAATGAGTGAGCCGGTTTTAAGGGCAAAATCCACCCATACTTTAAGCTGAGCTCTGCTGTAAACCGCACCTGTTGGATTGTTGGGCGAGCAGATATAAATAACATAAGGCTTTTCGGGTATACCGTCAGGCATAGGTAAAAATCCGTTCTGCTGATTTCCCGAAATAAAGCTTACTTTTCTGCCGCTCATCAAGTTGCTGTCAAGATAAACAGGGTAAACGGGGTCGGGAATAAGTATTTCGTTATCACCTAAAATATCAACAATATTTCCTACATCGCTCTTTGCGCCGTCCGAAATAAATATTTCACTAGCGCTCAAAGAGACGGAAAATTTATCGTAATAACGGGCAACCGCTTCTCTCAAAAAATCGTAACCGTACTCAGGTGCGTAGCCGCGGAAGGTTTCTGCCTTTCCCATTTCGTCGGCGGCATTTTTTATAGCGTTAACAACAACAGGCGCTAAGGGAAGGGTTACATCTCCTATTCCCAGCCTTATTATTTTTGCGTTGGGGTGTGCTTCGGAATAAGTCTTAACCTTTTTTGCTATATCTGAAAAGAGATAATTGTTTTTTACACTTGAATAGTTTTCATTTAGCTTTATATTAAGACTCATATTCATAAACTCCTTCGTAGGCTTTTTCCGCCGGACCCTCCATATAAATATGACCGTCCGCCCCGTAGGTTATGATAAGGTTGCCGCATTTAAGATGAACCGTTATTTCGGTTTCCTTTCTGCAGTAGCCGCAAAGTATAGCCGCAACAGCCGCCGCGCAGGCACCTGTTCCGCAGGCAAAGGTCTCGCCGCTGCCTCGCTCCCAAACGCGCATTTCAAGGTTGTTTTCATTAATTACCTTTATAAACTCGGTGTTTACCTGTTCGGGAAACATCGGGTCAAATTCAAAATCAGGACCAATCTTTTCAAGGTCTAAGTCCTTTATTTCATCACAGAAAACAACAGCATGAGGATTTCCCATAGAAACCGCGGTTATATTTACGCTCTTTCCGCCTATGCTGACCGGAGCGTTTATCATTTTCTCACCGTCAAACACGACCGGAATTTCTGCCGGCTTTAAGATAGGCTCTCCCATATCTACTTTAACGCAAACCGCTTTTCCGTTCTTTGTTTTTATCAAAAGTGTTTTTATTCCGCTTAAGGTTTCAACGGTTATAGTATTTTTTTTAGCGATACCGCTGTCATAAACATATTTGCCTACACAGCGTATTCCGTTGCCGCACATTTTGCCCTCGCTGCCGTCCATATTGAACATACGCATCTTAGCGTCTGCAACATCTGAGGGGCAGATAAGGATAACACCGTCACTCCCAACAGAGGTTCTTCTGGGCGACATTACTTTGGCTAACTCCTCGGGATTATCAATCCTTTCCTTAAAACAATCAATATAAATATAATCGTTGCCTATGCCGTGCATTTTTGTAAAGTTTATTTTGCTCACAGAAATTCCTTCTTTACAATAGGTTCAATCCGTTCTTTCTCATAAGGCTGTAAAGTTTTTCGCGGTTGCCGTCCTCCATAGGAGTTAAGGGCAGTCTTAAATAATCATCACAGAAGCCCATAGCCGCCATAGCCGCCTTAACAGGTATCGGATTTACCTCGCTGAACAGCGCATTGATAAGCGGCAAGAGGTCTATCTGCATTTTAGCCGCCTCGGCGGTCTTACCCTCTTTGAAAAGACGGCACATTTCTACCGCTTCTTTTGGCATAATGTTTGAAAGAACCGAAATACAGCCCTTTCCTCCGAGAGACATTATCGGGATAACCTGATCGTCATTTCCCGAATAAACATCTATATTATCTCCGCAAAGGGAAATGAGCTCAGCGGTTTTGGAAATATTACCGCCGGCATCCTTAATAGCACTTATTCTCGGATGCTTTGCAAGCTCAGCAACCGTAGCAGGCTCTATGTTAACACCTGTTCTTGAGGGTACATTATAGAGAATTACGGGAACTGTAGATGCGTCCGCAATGGCGGTGAACATCTTTATAAGTCCTTTCTGGGTTGCCTTATTATAATAAGGTGTTACAACCAAAACCGCGTCAGCTCCGGCGGCGCAAGCCTCCTTTGTAAGCTCGATAGCATATGCAGTATCATTAGAACCGGTTCCGGCTATAACCGGAACTCTGCCTGCCGCCTGCTTTACGGCAAAGCGTATAGCCTCGCGGTGTTCCTCGTCGGTAAGGGTTGAGGACTCGCCTGTGGTTCCGCATACAACAAGACCGTTTATTCCTTTTTCGATCTGCCAGTCAATAAGCTTTGCGAAAGCCTCAAAATCAATTCCGTTTTCAGTAATGGGGGTAATAAGTGCAGTTGCCATTCCTTCAAAAATAGTTTTTTTCATTTTCTTTCTCCTTTATAAGCAATAAAAAATAGCCGATAATTTTCGGCTATCAAAAAAATCAGACAAAGCCCTTTTCGGACTTTTATAAACTGTTCTTTTGATAGCTCTCCGCATTTTATGCGACAATAAAACAGATGTTATTCTGCCTTACCAGCACGGTTTTCTGCCGAATTCCGCCTTCGGCGACCGCTCCTTTCACCTTGAACCTTGCCCTGCCGGACTTATCATTTCAAAGCTACTGATAGCTAATCGCTCCTCTATCGTTGTTAATAATCTAACATAATACGGATTATTTGTCAAGAATAAATGCGAAAATTTTGGAGTTGACATTTTCTCTTTTTTTGTGTAAACTGTACTAAACGGAGTATGCCATGAAATAATATGAAAGGAAGCCGTTGGAAATTAAATAAAATAAGCGCCGGGACCGTATATATGGCATAGCGGTTGACGAGGGTGGGAAGCATCGAAATATTCGGCGGATGTCCCACGGCAGACATGTCGTAAGCAGGCATTTAAAAACCGGAAGCAATTCCGAAACAAAGATGTTTTGCAATGTGCTATGCTAAATTTTATACGGTCGTACACAGGCGGTACAATTAGATTACGCAAACCCACGGGCTTGCCTTGTTTTGTTACACCTTTTATTCGTCGTGCTGTGCGGCTTAGAAAGGTGTTATTTTTATGTGCGGAATAGTTGGATTCACAGGAAAGAAAAATGCGGCACCCTTTTTGCTTGAGGGACTTGAAAAGCTCGAATACAGAGGGTATGACTCTGCAGGAATAGCAGTATTAGCAGAAAACGGTATTAAAACCAAAAAAACCGTTGAAAGAATTAAAACTCTTAAAGAAAAAACCGATAATGGAGCCCAACTTTGCGGCACTATCGGTATAGGGCATACCCGTTGGGCTACTCACGGCGCTCCGTCGGAGGAAAATGCTCATCCGCATTTAAGTCCTGATGCGAAGTTTGCGGTTGTTCATAACGGAATTATCGAAAATTATCTTGAGCTTAAAGAAGAACTGGCGGCTGAGGGAGTTTCCTTTAAAAGTGAGACCGATACCGAGGTTGTACCCTGTCTTTTGGAAAAATACTACGAGGGTGATTTCTTTGAGGCGGTAACCAAAGCGGTTGCCCGTCTTGAAGGCTCGTATGCTCTCGGTATAATATGTACAGATTGTCCCGATACCCTTATAGCGGTGAGAAAATTCAGTCCTCTTATAATCGGTGTTTCAAAGGAAGCTAATTACATAGCATCCGATGTTACGGCAATCGTCTCACAAACCAAAGAGGTTATATATATTGATGACGGTGAAATCGCAGTTCTTTCTCCCGAGGGTGTTTCATTCTTTGATAAGGATAAAAATCCTCTGCAAAAGCAAATTTCGGTTGTAAACTGGGATATAAACGCCGCCGAAAAGGGCGGATATGAGCATTTTATGATGAAGGAGATAATGGAACAGCCGCGTTCTGTTGAGCAGACGGTTGAAAGCCGTATCCACGGCAGAGAAATTATCTTCGAAAATTTAAAGCTGGACGAAGGCAAGCTTAGGCATATAGACAAAATTGACATTGTTGCCTGCGGCTCGGCTTACCATGCAGGAGTAGTCGGAAAATATGTATTTGAGGAGCTTTTAAGGATACCCACTCTGGTTGACCTTGCCAGCGAATACCGTTACCGCAATCCTCTTGCCAACAGTAAGACCTTAACGGTTATTATTAGTCAGTCGGGAGAGACGGCGGACACCTTAGCCGCCTTAAAGGAGGCAAAAAGAAAAGGGGCTCACACTCTTTCCATAGTTAATGTTGTAGGAAGCTCAATCGCAAAGGAATCGGATGATGTTATCTATACCTGGGCAGGCCCTGAAATTGCGGTTGCTACCACTAAGGGATATTCCACTCAGGTTGCTGTACTTTATCTTTTCGCGATTTGGGCGGCGAGAATACTTAAATCCTCGGATGAGGAATATATTGAGTCTCTCTTTGATTCTTTAAGAGAACTGCCTGAGAATATTCAGAAGATACTGGATAACTCTGAGGATATTAAAGCTCTTGCTGAAAAGTGCGGCGACCCTCATTCTCTTTTCTTTATCGGAAGAAATATAGATTATGCGGTATCGCTTGAAGCGTCTTTAAAATTAAAGGAAATATCTTACATTCATTCAGAGGCATACGCCGCGGGAGAATTAAAGCACGGTACGATTTCTCTTATCGAGGAGGGCAGAACGGTTATCGCTCTTGCCTGCTATGAGAAGCTTTTTGATAAGCTGTTGAGCAATATAAAAGAGGTTAAGGCAAGAGGAGCTAATATTATTGCCTGCGTAACCGAGGGACATTCCGCGGTTCTTTCTGAAGCAAATGATGTTATATTTATACCTCAGACACACCCTCTGCTTACAGCCTCCTTAGAGGTTATACCGTTCCAGCTTTATTCCTATTATGTTTCACTTTTCAAAGGCTGTGATATAGACAAACCGCGCAACCTTGCAAAAAGTGTTACGGTTGAATAACAAATATTTTTAACAATAAACCGCTCTTTTTATAGACAAGAAGAGCGGTTTGATTTATAATAAAGGGTAGATTTTTTATGGAGGCTTGCAAAATGGAAAAGGTTTTAGTGCTTGATTTCGGCGGTCAGTACAATCAGCTAATTGCCCGCAGGGTAAGAGAAAATAATGTTTATTCCGAAATTCGCCCTTATACAATCCCTATTGAGGAAATAAAAAAAGAAAATTACAGCGGTATAATTTAAACCGGAGGACCCAAAAGTGTTTACGGGGAGAATGCCGTTCTTTACTCGAAACAGCTTTTTGAACTGGGCGTACCGATTATGGGAATCTGCTACGGCGCTCAGCTTATGGCGCATATGCTTGGCGGAATTGTAGAAGCAGGCGCGAATGAATACGGTAAGGTTGATGTTGCGGTTGATACCGCAAGCAAGCTTTTTGAGGAAATTCCCTCTAAAACTGTTTGCTGGATGAGCCATACCGATTATATAAATCAAGTTCCTGTTGATTTTAAAATAACGGCAAAAACCGTAAACTGTCCGGTTGCCGCAATGGAAAATGCCGCGAAAAAGCTTTATGCGGTTCAGTTCCATCCCGAGGTTATGCACACTCCGCTGGGTGCGCGTATGATTAGAAACTTCCTTTACAATGTTTGCGGCTGTAAGGGAGAGTGGACAATGTCCTCCTTTACAAAACGCACAATAAAGGCATTAAAGGAAAAAATTGGAGATAAAAAGGTTCTTTGCGCTCTTTCGGGCGGTGTTGATTCATCTGTAGCCGCATTGCTTTTGCATAAGGCATGCGGGGACAATCTAACCTGCATATTTGTAGACCACGGACTTCTCCGTAAGGATGAGGCAAAGCAGGTAAACGAGCTTTTCGGGGGAGCATATAATATAAACCTTATTTCGGTTGACGCTTCGGAGCAGTTTTTAGGTCAGCTTCGAGGAATAAGCGACCCTGAGCAGAAACGCAAGATAATCGGCAGAGAGTTTATAAGAGTTTTTGAGGCTCAGGCTAAGAAAATCGGCAAGGTGGATTTTCTTGTTCAGGGAACGATTTATCCCGATGTTATAGAATCGGGAGTGGGTGACGCGGCGCTTATAAAGAGCCACCATAATGTAGGCGGTTTGCCTGACCATGTTGAATTTGATGAAATAATTGAGCCCCTGCGCGATTTGTTTAAGGACGAGGTTCGCAAGGTAGGTCTCGAACTAGGTATGCCCGAGAATATGGTATACCGTCAGCCGTTTCCGGGTCCGGGGCTTGGTGTCCGCATAATAGGCGAAATAACCAGAGAGAAGATTGCTATTTTGCAGGACGCAGATGCTATTTTCAGAGAAGAAATAGCCAATGCGGGACTTGACCGCGAAATCGGTCAGCACTTCGCCGTTCTTACCGATCTGCGTTCGGTGGGTGTTATGGGTGATTTCAGAACATACGATTACACCGTAGCTCTTCGCGCGGTTACCACCAGCGATTTTATGACTGCCGACTGGGCAACAATTCCTTATGATGTTTTAAATACTGTATCCAGAAGAATTGTAAACGAAGTTAAGGGTATAAACCGCATAGTTTACGATATTACCTCTAAACCCCCCGCAACGATAGAATGGTTGTGAGTTTTTGAAATTAAAACCACCGAAGATTTTTACATTCTTCGGTGGTTTTCTTATCCCTCAAATCCTACTATAACTCCGCCCTTTTCGGCATAAAAGCTACAGAGTGCAGTACATTCGCGTATTTTAATATTTGCTTTTTTAAATTTCTTTAAAATCATATTTTTAAGTGTCTCAGCAGATTCAATGTTATCACAGTGAGACATTCTTACTTTTCCGCCCTTATATCCGCGGCTTTTCATTTCCTCAAATATGGTTTCGAGTGCTTTTTTCTCGCCGCGGCTTTTGTGGATGGATTTCAAAACACCGTCCTTAGTAGCTTCGCCGATAACCCTTATTCCCAGTACGCCTGCCAGCTTTGCAACTGCAGCGCTTACTCTTCCGTTTTTTGCAAGATTATCGAGAGATTGCAGTGAAACAAGCAGGTTTGTACTTCTTTGATATTCGGTGATTTTTTCCTTTATTTCTTCAAAAGAAAGCTCAAGTGCTATATATTCCTGTAATTTTTCGATAATAAGCTCCATTTCGGGACCTGTTGAAAGAGAATCTATCACCAGAATATTTACATTAGGATTTTCCTTTTCATATTGCTCCTTTGCCTGCAAAGCAGAGGAATAGCTTCCCGAAAGACCTCTTGTAATAGTAACGGCAAAAACATTTTCCGCTCCTTTAAATGCATCCATCCACTCGAAAACGTTAGGACAGGAGGTCTTTGCGCCCTTTTTCAGGCGGCTTAGCTCGAAAACCATTTTTGATACGTCAAGACCGGGTTCGTCAACATATTCCTTTTCCTCGGATATTATTTTAAGAGGAACGCTTTGATATTCCACTCCGCTGAGTGTAAAAATATTTGATGATGAATCAGAAACTATTTTATATTTCATTATGACCAACTCCAAAAGCTTTACATCGGTTTTTAAAAAACCGATTATAGGTTATTGTAATACTATTTTTAAACCTTGTCAAGAGTTTTTCAAAAACTTATTACAAGGTTTTGTTGACTGTAAGCTCAAAATGTAGTAAAATACAGCGTGAGGTGAGAGTATGATTCAAAGCTTTAACGAGGATATAATTAAATCTATTCAGGATTTTAAGCTGCCAAAATATGAGGAGATACCGAATGTAGGGTTGTATCTGGAGCAAACTGCGAAGTATATATCCGAATATCTGGCGCCTTTGCAGGACGGTGCGATAACCGGCTCGATGATAAGTAACTATGTTAAAAAAGGGCTTGTCTCAAATCCGGTAAAAAAACAGTATAACAGAGAGCAAATTGCTTATTTTATTTTTATTGCGATTGCGAAAAATGTGCTTTCGATGGAGGATATCGGGCTGTTATTTGAAATTCAGAAAAAAACCTATGATGCACATAAGGCTTACAGCTATTTTGAGAGGGAGCTTAGAAATGTAATAGAGTATGTTTTCGGCATCAAAGATAATCTTGACCAAATCAGCGAAAATAATTCAGGTGAAAAGCTTATGCTGCGTAATACGATTATAACAGTTGCACATAAAATATATCTCGATAAGTATTTTGCTAAGCTTCATAAAAGTGCTGAAGGGCAGGACAGTAAAAAAAATTAATCGGTATATCTTGAAAATCGCTATATATTTATGTATAATATTTCGTTGTGGGTGTTTACCCAAAAGAAAGGAATTGTATGAATTATGGAAAATAAAGAACGCAGAGTGGGTACTGTGTCTAGAGGTATCCGCTGCCCTATTATCCGTCAGGGAGACGACCTTTCCGCTATCGTGGCGGACAGTGTGCTTGAAGCGGCTGAAATCGAGGGATTTTCTATTAACGACCGCGATGTAATTGCCGTAACCGAATCGGTTGTTGCAAGAGCGCAGGGAAACTATGCAAGTGTTGATGATATCGCAGCAGATGTTAAGGCAAAGCTCGGCGGTGAGACGATAGGTGTTATATTCCCGATTCTCTCTCGCAACCGTTTTGCTATCTGTCTCCGCGGAATTGCAAAGGGAGCAAAGAAAATTGTTCTTATGCTGAGCTATCCTTCCGATGAGGTTGGAAACGAGCTTGTAAGCCTTGATAAAATTGATGCCGCCGGAGTTAATCCCTACAGTGATGTTTTAACCCTTGAGCGTTACAGAGAGCTTTTCGGTGTTAATAAACACGAATTTACCGGAGTTGACTATGTTGAGTATTACGGAGACCTTATCCGCTCATGCGGAGCAGAGGTTGAAATAATTTTTGCAAATCAGGCAAAAGCAATATTACCTTATGCAGACCGTATTCTGAACTGTGATATACACACAAGAGCGCGTACAAAGCGTATACTTTTAGAGGCAGGCGCAAAGGTTGTTTGCGGACTTGATGAGATAATGACCGCTCCGGTTAACGGCAGCGGCTGCAATGAAAAATACGGACTTTTAGGCTCGAATAAATCTACTGAGGAGACCGTTAAGCTTTTCCCCAGAGATTGCCGCGGACTTGTTGGCGATATTCAGGATAAAATTTTGAAAGCAACCGGAAAGCATGTTGAGGTTATGGTTTACGGTGACGGCGCGTTCAAGGACCCCAAGGGCAAAATATGGGAGCTTGCAGACCCTGTTGTTTCTCCTGCTTTTACCGACGGACTTATCGGTACTCCCAACGAGCTTAAGCTAAAGTACCTTGCGGATAATGACTTTAAGGATTTAAGCGGCGAAGCGCTTAAAGATGCGATTTCTGCAAGCATTCGAGCCAAGAGCGGAAGTCTTGTAGGAAATATGGCGGCTCAGGGTACCACTCCGAGACAGCTTACCGACCTTATCGGCTCCCTCTGTGACCTTACAAGCGGTTCGGGAGATAAGGGAACCCCTGTTGTTCTTGTACAGGGCTACTTTGATAATTATACAAACTAATAAATAAGGGGAAAGACAAATGGACAGCAATAAAAGACCGGAAAATATGGAGCGTATCACCACAAAAGAACTGGCTGACGCATTTATCGCTGAGCAGGTAGAAGCGGTTCGCAAGCAGGTGGGCGATAAAAAGGTTCTTCTCGCTCTTTCGGGCGGAGTTGACTCCTCGGTTGTTGCCGCTCTGCTTATAAAGGCTATCGGCAAGCAGCTTGTATGCGTTCACGTAAATCACGGACTTATGCGCAAGGGTGAAAGCGAGCAGGTTATCGAGGTTTTTAAGGGTCAGCTTGATGCTAACCTTATCTATGTTGACGCTACCGACCGTTTCTTAGACCTCCTTGCGGGAGTTAGTGAGCCCGAGAAGAAGAGAAAGATAATCGGCGGCGAGTTTATTAAGGTGTTTGATGAGGAAGCGAGTAAGCTTGAGGGAATTTCCTTCTTGGCTCAGGGAACTATTTATCCCGATATACTTGAATCCGACGGTGTTAAGGCACACCACAATGTGGGAGGTTTGCCTGAGGATATGCAGTTTGAGCTGGTTGAGCCTGTTAAACTGCTTTTCAAGGATGAGGTTCGCGTTGTAGGTTCGGCATTGGGTCTTCCTGATACAATGGTATACCGTCAGCCTTTTCCGGGTCCGGGACTCGGTGTTCGCTGCACAGGAGCAATCACAAGGGACAGACTTCATGCTCTGCGTGAGGCAGATGCAATTCTGCGCGAGGAGTTCGACAAAAACGGCTTAGCCGGAAAGGTATGGCAGTATTTTATTGTTGTTCCGGATATGAAGAGCGTAGGTGTTAAGGACGGCAAGCGCTACGAGGGCTGGTCAGCAATTATCCGCGCAGTTAACACTACAGATGCTATGTCCGCTACAATCGAGGAAATTCCGTATGCACTGCTTCACAAAATTACAGCCAGAATTACAAGTGAGGTAGATGGTATTAACCGAGTTCTTTATGATTTAACTCCCAAGCCTGTAGGCACAATAGAATTTGAATAAAAGTGTTATTTCAGGGTAACCCCTCTCATCCTCAATTTCTTCCAAAAGGGTAAAAATTGATATCCTGAGAGAACCCAAGAAAAAATAAGAAATCAACGACCTTGTGTAACACACGTTCTGCGTGTTACATAAGGTCTTATGTTATAATTCAAAGCAATCAACCATAGGTTCATTTATTGCTAAGTCAATCGAACTAATCTATAATTACAATGACTTAATTTGTTTGTTTTTAGGAGGCTTATAATGTCAAAATTTTCATTGTTTACCGCCGAGTTAAGCGATTCAAAAGAGCAAGTATTTGAGTTTGATGATGAAAAAGGTTTTTATTATTTAAAATTCACTTCAATAATGTCTGAAGATTATTCTGGAAAATACCATCCAGAAAAAGTCGTTTACACTGGAGCAACTGTTGGTGGAATACATACAGGTGGCATACATAAAGAAGATGCCTATGTTTCGGTTAATGAAACTGATAACGGCAGGGGTTATGTTCAATATGGTAAATGCACCGTAAATTCAGTAACTCTTTCAGAAAATGTTCTAAAAGAAGCTAAAAAGAATCCTGCTTTAAATCGTATGATTAATGGAAATAGAATATCGCTAATAAAACCCTTTACGGGAGAACAAATGCAGAGAATTCAAAATATGTCTATAGCTAATTATAATGCTTACTCACAAATAGAACTTGCAAATATGCAAACAAGTAGATATATACCATACAATGAAAGTGTAGAAGTTGTGAATTTTTTAAATAAAGTTTTGGATGGTGACATTACACCAGAAGCAACTGAAATTTTATCTAAAATGAAAGCAATCTCTAATAAAGAAAAAGAATTGCAAAGAGATTTGCAAAACAAAGCGGCAAAAGAAAGAAGAAAAAAATTAAGTGTTGCATTTTCAGTAATTGTTGCTGTGGTTGTTACAATACTAGTAATTTCAAAAATTTATAGTTTCATCAAATACAAGCCATTAAGTGATAATTTCAACAATAATAACATTACAGTTGAATATATACAAAACAACTATCCTAATTTACAGTATGATAAAGGCGCTTTGAAAGTTTTTGCAAATGAACTTGAAGAATGTCATAAACAAAACGATTTGAAAAGAGCTTTAGATATATTGACTATTTTAGCAGAATCAGATGTTGTTTTTGGTGATGAAAAATATGACAATACGGGTCGTACAGCGTTGAACCCCCATATTTCTTCTTGGTTTTCTTTTACAGAATGGATATATGCACAGGCACAAAGTGACGGACAAAAAATACCAACCGAAAACCACGAAAATGTGGATGAAACATATGAAGTGTACGGTTATAAACTATCAATCAAGATATCCAATATAGGCGATATATATGAAGTCGATGTGTCCGTGCCTTCTATAGGATGGTATAGTATTTGCGCAAGTAAAAAAACCTCTGCAAACATCAAGTTTCACTTTCAACGTGGGGGTATAATGGTCGAGTAAAGTATTCCAAATAATTATTTCGGGCATTTTCAAGGTGTTAGTGCATTGAGATTTGCTAGTGCCCTGACTCTGAGAAAATGAGAGAAAAAAAGAGAAAGCGAGAAAGAAAAAGGTACGGGCAGAGATGAGGAAAAAGCGGAGTTGCTATGATTTAAAAGGAGAATACGGGGAATTGCCCTTTTGAGAATAGTGGGTTTTACCTCGTAATAAGTGTTATTTCAGGGTAACCTCACATATCCTCAAAAGGGTAAAAGTTGATATCCTGAGAAAAACCAAGATAAAATAAGAAAAAAGACCTTGTGTAACACACTTTTCCGTGTTACATGAGGTCGTTTTTTATACTTATTTTCTCTTGCTATGACCTCAGTCTTTCTGTTTTTTCCACTTCGTGAGAATAACAGAGATAACCCAGATAACACTTCGTAATGCACTGGGTATTCCTCATTCTTTCCTACTATCCCTAAGTATCTCATATCCCTTTCTTTCCCTTTATTTCAAGGTTTTTCAATGTGTTAATGCATTGAGATTTGCTAGTGCACTGGCAACCGAGAACGGTGAAAAAGAGAGAAAGAGAGAGGAACTCTCGCATACGCAAATTAAGTTCTCATACTGTCAGAGCACTCTGCCCGAACTCTGAAATGATGAGAGAAAAAAGGAAAGAGCGAGAAAGAAAAAGGAACGGGCAGAATTGAGAAAAAAAGAAATATTTAGAAAGGTTAAGAGAATGAAGGATTTTGCCTTTTTGAGAATATTGCACTTTACCTCGTCTCAAGTGTTGCGGTCGAAAGGCGCACCGCGCCCCAAGCGAGTGCGGCTTCGGGTTACCGCAAGAGGTTCTGCTTAACAATAGCGCTGCCTTACGGCAGATGCAGAAAAGATATAATATAAACGGGATTAGCATCGGCTTTTTGTTAAAGCTGATGCCGGTCCCGCTTGTTTTTATTCGAATGAAAATTCTTCAAATAGTTTTTATTTACTTTGTTACTATTTTATGGTATACTTTCCTAAGAGTGCGAACCGGATTTTCGCCTGTTATAAGTATTTTTTTAAGGAGTTTTAGTATATGTTAAACAGTCAAACAATACAAATATTGATTGCAATGGTAATTTATATGGCAATAGTAATTGTAATCGGTGTTGTTTTTGCAAAAAGAGCAAATAAAAGCTCTGAAAACTATTTTCTGGGAGGCCGCTCGCTGGGACCTTGGGTAACAGCAATGAGCGCCGAAGCCTCGGATATGAGCGGCTGGCTTCTTATGGGTCTGCCCGGAGTTGCGTATTGGTGCGGCTTGGCAGATGCCGCTTGGACGGCTATCGGGCTTGCAATAGGTACATATTTGAACTGGCTTATAGTTTCAAAAAGGCTTTACCGTTACAGTATTGCCGCCAAAAATTCTATAACCCTGCCCGAATTTTTCTCAAACCGTTTTCATGAGAAAAAGAAGGTTATAATGTCACTTGCGGCGATTTTTATTCTTATATTCTTCACAGTTTATGCTGCAAGCTGTTTTGTTACCTGCGGAAAATTGTTCTCAACCCTCTTCGGTGCGCCGTATGTTTCCATGATGATAATAGGAGCGATATTCGTTCTTGTTTATACTATTTTAGGCGGTTTTCTTGCTGAAAGTGCCTCTGATTTTATGCAGGGCATAGTTATGATAATTGCGCTTGCCGTTATTGTTATTATCAGTACCGTTAAAGCAGGCGGCTTGGGAGCGGTTATCGAAAACGCAAAAGCTATTCCGGGATTTTTTGAATTCTTCGGTCTTGCAACCCCCTCTCTTAACGAGGCAGGCGAGCAGATAGTTGAAGCAGGCAAGCCTGTTTTCTCAGCTGCAAGTGAATACGGATGGCTTAAGGTTTGCTCTATGCTTGCTTGGGGTCTTGGATACTTCGGAATGCCGCAGGTGCTCCTTAGATTTATGGCTATCCGCAAGGAGGAGGAGCTTAAGCACTCGAGAAGAATAGCTATGATTTGGGTTATTATCTCTCTTGCTGTTGCGGTTTTCATAGGTATTGTCGGCAGAGATTTATATCCTACCACCCATCTTACCTCAACAGATGCGGAAAATATCTTCATAACCCTTGCAACAACTTCTCTTCCGCCTATTTTAGCAGGCTTTGTTATGGCAGGTATTCTTGCCGCAACCATCAGCTCTTCGGATTCTTATCTTCTCATTGCCGCCTCGGCATTTGCTAAAAATATATATCAGGGTATCTTTAAGAAGAAAGCTACCGATAAGCAGGTTATGACAGTCTCAAGAATAACCTTGCTTGCAATTGCATTGATTGCTATAGTTATTGCTTTGGATGAAAAAAGCGTTATTTTCCAAATTGTATCTTTTGCCTGGGCGGGCTTTGGAGCCACCTTTGGTCCTATAATGCTCTTCTCGCTCTTCTGGAAAAGAACAACACATGCCGGTGCAATCGCCGGAATGGTAAGCGGCGCCGCAATGGTATTTATATGGAAGCTGCTTATAAGCAAGCTGGGCGGTGCTTTTGCGATTTACGAGCTTCTGCCTGCGTTTATCATTTCTTCAATTTGCATAGTAGTTGTTTCGCTTCTTACAAAGGAGCCGTCCGATGAAATCAAAGAAGAGTTTGACCGAGTTAAAAATGGCGTAGCCGAATAAAAAGAGTTCTTAGAAACGAGGCTTTTAAATGGAGCTTTTATATCTGCTTGAAAGTATCAGAACCTCCTTTGGGGACACATTCTTCTCCCTTATCACCCATTTGGGAGAAGAAACCTTCTTCATTCTTTTAGGTCTTGTGTTCTTTTGGTGCGTAAATAAAAGGGAAGGGTATTACCTTTTAAGTGTAGGTCTGTTAGGAACGGTTATTAACCAGTTTTTAAAGCTTGTTTTCAGAATACCGAGACCTTGGGTTTTAGATAAGGACTTCACTATTGTTGAGTCTGCAAGAGCCGAGGCTACGGGTTATTCCTTCCCCAGCGGACATACACAGTCCTCCGTAGGCGTATTCGGCGGAATGGCTAGGTGGAATAAACATAAAGCGCTGAGAGTAATTTGTATTGCACTGTGTGTACTGGTGCCCTTTTCAAGAATGTATTTAGGGGTTCACACTCCGCTTGATGTAGGAGTGTCGATAATTATAGCAATTGTTCTTATATTTATTATTTATCCCGTAATCAGTAAGAGCTTTGACAATGCTAAGGTTATGCGTGTATTTTTTTTGGTACTGCTTGCTTTGGCGTCAGGTTATATGCTTTTTGTAAATCTCTTTGGCTTTCCTGCCGATGTAGATGCGGAAAATTTGGAGCATGGGATAAAAAATGCCTACAAAATGCTCGGCTGTATTGCAGGACTTTGGATAACCTATGAGATTGACCGCCGTTTCATTAATTTTGAAACAAAGGCGGTATGGTGGGTGCAGATATTAAAGCTGGTTATCGGAATAATTCCCTTGCTTGTGATAAAGGAGGGCTTGAGAGCACCTCTTTCTGCTTTGTTCGGCGGTAGTTTTATTGCTGATGGTGTCCGCTATCTTCTGATAGTACTGTTCGCGGGCTGTATCTGGCCGTTTACCTTTAAATTTTTTAATAAATTATCGAAGAAAGGTGATATAGATGGCAGTAAGACTGAATAGTGACAAGGAGCTTGTAAAAGCTATAAAGGAAGGTCTTAAGCAAAAACATGGGTATTGTCCGTGCAGGCTTGAAAAGAAAGAGGAATATAAATGTATCTGTGAGGAATTTAAGGCGCAGATAAACGACCCCGATTTTGAAGGCTACTGTCATTGCAGACTCTACTATAAGTCAAAGGAGTAAGTATAATGCCGGTTAATATAATTACAAAGGAAAATTTTGAAGAAACAGTTTTAAAGAGTGATAAAAAAGTACTGCTGGATTTCTGGGCAAGCTGGTGCGGACCCTGCCGAATGGTTTCTCCGATTGTTGAAAGTATAGCGGAGGAGAATCCGCAGTATACCGTAGGAAAAGTGAACGTTGATGAGCAGCCCGAGCTTGCGCAGGCTTTTAACATTGTAAGCATTCCAACCCTCATCGTAATAGAAAAAGGCAAAATCTCCAACCAAGCAGTCGGATATCTGCCTAAGGAAGAAATTTTAGAATTACTTAAATGAGTATATATTTTTTAAAGACACCGCAAAAACGGTGTCTTAAATTTTTGTATCTGCCTGTTATAGACTTACTTTTTAAAATCTACAAAGAAAAACATTGACTTTTTCACCGGAATTATATATAATTATAAGGCTTTAGTATTTATATTTTCTCGAGGTGTGGCACAGTATTTGAAAAATAGCGGTAAATACCGCTACGACCACAAAAAAACCCACAGTTACGATATTTTCGTGAAACTTTGGGTAACAAAAACTAAATATCGAGGTGTGGCTCAGTTTGGTAGAGCGCTGCGTTCGGGATACCATACCGAACGGTTCGGGTAAAACCTGCCGAATTGCTCAAACCCCTTACAAACAGCCACTTTATCGGTGGCACAGTATTTGAAAAATAGCGGAAAATACCGCTACGACCACATAAAAACCCACAGTTACG
>JAFUPX010000041.1 GCA_017472575.1 Clostridia bacterium
ACTGGTTTGAGCAAACTCCTGAGAAACTGCAGGGAATAACCGATATGGAGCGTTTTTCAAAGAATAAAATGCCCTATGTGGAGGTAAGCAGTACAAAGGATGTTAACGCGGCGAAGATAGCGGTGCTGTCAGGTCCTGCTGTTCTTATAATGGAGGGGATAACAGGTGCGCTTATTATTGATACAAGAACCTATCCCTCCCGCTCAATACAGGAGCCTGAAAAGGATAAATCGTTAAGAGGTCCAAGGGACGGCTTTGTTGAGACCCTCGTTATGAATACCGCAATGGTGCGCCGAAGAATAAGGGATGAGCGGCTTAGAATGGAATATTTTCAAATAGGAAAGGGAACAAAGCTTGATGTTGTTATAAGCTATATCGACGGTGTTGCAGATAAAAAGACTCTGGATATTATCCGCAAAAAACTTAAGGAAATAACCATTAACGGAATTTCTATGACACAGCAGGCACTTTGCGAGTCATTGGTTAAAACTTCGTTTTTTTGTCCATTTCCTAAATTTAAGTTCAGCGAGCGGCCGGATTATACCTCTGCCAGTATACTTGAAGGTAAGATAGCGGTTATAATGGATAATTCGCCCTCTGTTATGCTGCTGCCAACGAATCTTTGGGACTTTTTCCGTGAGGCGGACGATTATTATTTTCTTCCTCTTGCCGGAAGCTATACAAGAATCATAAGAATACTTGTTATAATGATAACTGTTGTGGGAACTCCAATTTATCTGTTGGCTGTTAATAATCCTCAGTATATACCCGATTGGCTTCAATTTATAAAGCCTACGGTTAGCGGCAGTATACCGCTTTTTGTTCAGTTTGTAATTCTTGAGCTTATTATTGACGGACTTCGCTTAGCATCCTTAAATACTCCAAACACTCTTTCCAGCTCTTTCGGCATAATAGGCGGACTGTTGCTGTCAGAATTTGCAATAAATGCAGGCTGGCTTATAACCGAGGCAATACTTTTAATGGCATTTGTGACAATTGCAAGCTTTTCTCTTCCGAGCTTTGAGATGGGATATGCTATGAAGTTTGAAAGGCTTTTACTGCTTATTTTATCAGAGCTTTTCGGCCTTTGGGGCTTTATAGGCGGATGTATATTTATTATAATAGCTATGTTTTCGGTAAAAACGGTTACGGGCAAAGATTATATGTACCCGATATATCCGTTTAACCTGAAAGACTTTATCAGGCTGTTTATCCGCCCGAGTATTAATAAAGGTGAATAAAAGTTAATTTTGAGTTCATATTTTTTGGTTATAACTGCAATATTGCTGATATAGAATGAAAAATGTAAACGGGAGGTTTTGTATATGGAAAATAATAATGATATGAACTTCAATAATGATGAAGAAAAGCTTTGGAACGAACAGCCTAAGGAGAATAACGGATATACCGTAACACCTGACGGCGGATATTATAACCACAGCCGCGAGGATATTATTCAGGATGAGCCTCCGGTTGTAAAGAATACGGAGAATTCTGCTCCGCAGTCCTCTTACAGTAATAATAGTTATACTAATTACACAAGACCTGCTTATACTCCGGTGTATAAAACAAAAAGACCTAAGAAAAAATACGGTGCCGGTGTTGTAATTGCGGCGGCTGTTCTGGCGGCTGTTATAGGTATGTTCGGAGGTCTGTTTGCTGTTGGAGTTTATACGAAAAATAATGAAACGGTAGACCTTTCGGATAAAACACAAGCAGGAACTGTTAATATAAATGTTGAGGAAACCGCCCAGTCGGTTGTTGAGGCTGTGGCGCAGAAGGTATCTCCAAGCGTTGTCGGTATAAGAACAACAACCTCAGTCACAAGCTTTTTTGGCGGCAACAGTGAAGCAACAGGAGAGGGAAGCGGTGTTGTTTATTCGCAGGATGGTTATATTATTACCAACTATCATGTTATCGGGGATGCAGTTGGCTCGTCCTCATCAAAGATAGAGGTGTTTCTTGAATCTGATAGCTCTGAATCATACGAGGCAAGCGTTGTAGGCTATAATATTTCTACAGATTTGGCGGTTCTTAAAATAAATGTAACGGGACTTACCGCCGCAGATATAGGAAGCTCTCAGGATTTAAAGGTAGGTCAGTTTGTAGTAACTATCGGAAACCCTGGCGGACTTGAATTTATGAAGAGCGTTACCTACGGTGTTATCAGCGGACTTGACCGCGTTGTTTCAACCGATTCCGATGTTAAGCTTATACAGACCGATGCGGCTATAAACCCCGGTAATTCAGGCGGCGCACTGGTTGATACCCAAGGTAAGCTTATAGGAATAAATTCCTCAAAAATAGTTTCTGAGGAATATGAGGGAATGGGCTTTGCAATTCCTGTTGATACGGTTATCTCGGTTTGCGATAATATTATATCCAAGCAAAACGACCCCGACCCCTATGTAGGAATAACGATAAGCGAAAAATACACAGCCGATGTACTTAGATTTTACGGCTATCCCACAGGTGCAGTTGTTCTGAGTGTTGCAGAGAACAGCCCTGCGGCTAATTCCGGTATTAAAAAGGGCGATATAATTACTGAGTTTAACGGAACTGAAATCACCGAATACCAGCTTTTCGACCAGCTTATTGAGGAAAGCTCACCGGGAGAAAAGGTATCTGTAAAGATTTACAGAAACGGCAGATATTATACCACAAATATGGAAATAGGCTCAAATAACGCACAGTAAAATATGTATAAAAATCGGCTCTCTTATATATAAGAGAGCCGATTTAAGTTTAAAATATTTTAATTTTCTTCCGTTTTTTCTTCGGGAATCTCTATGTCCGAAACCTCTACATTAACCTTTGTAACGGCGGTGTTTGTCATAGTTTGGATTTTATCCTTAATGTTCTGCTGAACCTTTTCGGCAACAGACTTAACATTGGCATTACGGTCAACACAAATATAAACGCTTATCTGAATAGAACCGTTTATGTTTTCAACCTTAACACCTTTAAGCGGCTGCTTTGTTTTAATAAAACCCTTTAGGTCAACATTCTTTTTTGTAAGACCGGTAACACCTTCAACCTCTTTAGCGGCAATTTCTGCCATTTTTTCAAAAACCTCTGTATTAACGGAAAGCTCAGTTTTGTTCTGTTCCATATTATTTTCCTCCGTGAATATAATACTTGTAAGTTTATTATACCACATTTTTCAAATAACTCAACACTTATTTTACTGTAACTATCTTTATATTTGAAAGCGGGATTTTTGTCTGGGAAGTAACTATATCCTGAATTTGAAGAGTTTGGGCGGTGGTAAGTCCGCTTGATTTAACAACATTGTTTATTTCATCGTCACTGATTATAACAGCGGTTTTCTCAAAGCCCTTTGCCTTTAAAAGGGATTCGATGTTAGCTTCCTTTTCCATTCTGTCAGCTAAAAGGGTGGTTTTCTCTACAGCAGATGCTTTATCCTCATCAGTTAACTTATCACTTTTTAGGGTTTCCTCGATAAGCTCTATTGCTTCTTCTCTTGCTTGCTCGCGCTCTTTCTTAACGGTTGTGAAATAATCTTCCTCCTCGGTTGCCTTGGCACCTGTTTCTACAACTGCACTCTGAGTTTCTGAATTATTCACATATGTAGCCTCACCGAGATATTTGGTGGAGGTGTCCGAATACTCCATATTAAGCCATATTGCCGCCGCCAAAGCCAGCACCATCACCGTTACCGCAATCTGACTTTTTCCGAATACTTTACCTTTTTTCATAACCTGTTCCTCCTGCTATGTATACTCTTTTAGATGTAATATTTAGCGCCGCTGTAACGGCGTTTTTTATTTTTTCGGCGATTTCCTCGCTGTCACCCCCCTCGCAGACTATCGCAACGCCGCGAACCTCGGGCATTTGCTCGGTTATAAGCAGTGCACGCTCCCCTCCGGAAGAATCCTTAACTATTATGTAGGACTGCTTATTCTCACTGCTGAAGCTTTCCGAATCACTTTCGGTTTTGTTCTGGCTTGTTCCCTCAGCTTCCTCGGCATAGGAATACTTGATTCCGCTTTCAAGCGTTATCATAACGGTAACATTTTGGCTTCCCGTAATACTCGAAACGGTTTTGCTTATGCTTTCTTCAAGACTTATGCGGTATTGCTCTGCGGTAAAGCTTTGCTCTGAGGAACTTTCCTCTTTTTTCTCTCCCGAGGGCAAAATCGAAGAAAGACCGATAAGCAGTATGCCGCAAATTCCTATTATTATAAGCACCTTAGGAGATTTTAAAACAGCAGTGTATTTTTTTATAATCTCATTCATTTATAACTTCAACCTCGTAGCTTTTTTGTATATCGCCCAACGCATTTAAAATGTCTTGTGTATTTTCGTCCGAATAAATTATTACTTTAGTAATTATTATGCTGTCGGACTCTGATTTATCCGTACAAACTGTAATTTCCGAAAAATTTATACCTTGGCTTGTAAGAGCCTGCGAAAAAGATAGCCTTGCGGCAGAAATCAGCATATCCTCCTGTGCAGAGGACACATCTATCTGCGTATCAAAAGAGAAGTCGGTTTCTTTAAGTGTTACCGCCGAGGATATAATACAAACAAAAAACACAAGGCTTAAAACATATTTAAGCGGTTTGTTAAGGCTGCCCTCAGGAACAATAATATGAAGTGAGCCTATAACGATACAGGAAACGCAGAAAGCGGATATAAATGAAGTTATTCCGCTCATGATGCCTTGGTAAAGGTTACAACAACCGTAAGAGAAATAATAAATACTGCGCTCGAGAGCAACACGATTCCTATAAGCACACTTAACATCATATCAACCGCCTTTAAAGTGTCAGAAAATTTAGGTACAGAGAAAAGCTCCGAAACAAATGAGCAGACGGTAAGAATTATCCGCCATAGCAAAAGCTCAATAATAATAGGCAAAAATATTGCAGACACGGCTACTACCCCGTAAATACCTACAGAGGATTTTAATAGCCCCATTGATGCGGTAACAGTTGAAACCGCTTCGGATAACGCCCCTCCTGCTATAGGTACAGCCGAGCCTAAAATAAATTTTGCTGTTCGCATGGCAAGGCTGTCTGCCGCAGAGTTAACCGCTGTTTGCAGACCTAAAATTCCTACAAAAATCATAGAAATAAAGGATAATACCCAAAGTGCGATTTTTTTAATACCCTCAGCCAGTCCAGAGCGGTTTAAAAGGGGAGAGACGGAGGAGGAAATTCCAACCGCCAGATATCCGCCCATAAGAGGAAGAACTACAAAGGAGGATAAAAAGGATAGCCCTTGTGCGCAAAGAAGTAAAAGTGAGCTCATAGAAACCGAGGTTACAGCCGCCCCCGAGGCGGCGGCTACAGCTGCGAAAACCGGAATAAAGGAGAGCATAAAAACGCTGAGTGCTTTGGTTGCGTTTACCGCCGCTGTTATACTCTCGAAAATGGGTATACCGATAACCGCCGCCACGGTCAGAGTACAGGCATACATAGCCGCCGTCATAACACTGCTTTCCTCGTTAACAGCAGAAAATGCGGCTGTTATCAGTATTATCCCAAGAATTGCCGCACCTGCTTTTAAAGGGGTTTTCGCTCCTGTTTTTATAAATTCCCATATATGCTTAAATACATTTTCTCCCGAAATACTGTCTATCCAATCAGGGTTTTGAGGGTCAATGCCGTTTTCACTGAAATAATCTCTTGTACTGTCGGGCAAAGCTTCTTCAAGCTCTCCAGCGCCGCTTATTTCATATTGCTCGGAGTATATATCCGCCTCTTCGGCACTTACAGGCAGAATAAAAATTAACATAAATATAAAACAAAAAATAATTCTTTTCATTTTCATAAAAATAGGAGAGCGGTTTCGAGTATGTCAAGAATTAGTGGAACAGAGAGAATAAATATGCCGAATTTGCCTGCAAGCTCTGCTTTGGAAGCAAGTGAGCTTTCTCCGCAGTCGCGGCAGGAGTCTGCAATAAAGCTTGTTATGTAGCCTATTCCCAATGCTTTAAGCGCAACTGTAAAAAAGGAATAATCCGCTCCTGTTTCATCAAGCCTTTGCTTTAAACTAAGCAAAGGAGAGTAAACACCCGAAATAATGTAAATTAAAACTATTACCCCTGCGGCAAGGGATATTAAAAGTGCGTATTCTGCCCTTTGCTGTTTTAGAAGTACAGCCAGAGCGGCGGCAATAAGGCAGATTGCCAAAACCTTAGTAACATCCATTTTTCTACAACCCGAAAAGATTTTTAACTGTTACAAATAAATCCGATATCGCATTTACTATCATCAGCAAAACCACAACCAGCCCCGCAAGGCTTGTGAGCATTGCCTGCTCTTCACGGCCTGAGCGGACGAGCAGCTGATGAAGAACCGTTACTATAATACCTATTGCGGCAATTTTAAAGATAAAATCAACATCCATTTTTTATGCTCCTAAACAATGAAAATACAAATAAAAAGTCCTATTAAAAATCCCGACGAACGGTATAGCTTTGAAAGTCTGCTTCTTTTTTCGGTTGCTTTGATACATTTTTCTTCGAACAGGTGAATATAAAGCTCCAGCCGTTCACATTCCGCCGCCGCATCCGACATACCCGCAAGAGATAAATATTCGTAAAGAAGCTCCTTATCTTGGTCCTCAAGTCCGTCTTTTTTTATAATAGGTTCTTTCCCCGATATGCAAAGACAGTCTCCAAAGCAGATTTTAAGCAATCGGTCTAATTTTGAGCGTTCGAGGCGAATTCGCTCTTTCAGCTCTTTTAAAGATATGCATACCTCATTAAGAGCGGTCTCACGCTCTTTCAGGCAATATGCTTTCAGAAATCCTGCAAGGGTTGAAACAGCAAGAATTAATATAATTCCGATTATTTTAAGTATAAGCTCCACTAAGTATCTCCTTTACATCATAAACTGCCGCTTTTTCCGCTCTGTTTTTTGGCAGTACCGCAACAGTGGCTATAGCTCCGCTTTGAAGTAACTTTTTTGTAACTGTGCGTGTCATAAGCTCATTTACATTCCCGATATGGGCGGTGGTTATTATATCAACTCCCGAAAAAAAGCTTTCGGTAACCTTTTCAAGCTCTGCTACGGTTGCGATTTCATCAAAGGCTAATATTTGAGGGTTCATTGTTCTGGTGGCGATTTCAATGCCCTTCGCCTTGTTGTTTATAATAAGAATATCGCAGTTTTTTCCTAAATCACAGGAAGCCTGACCGAGATAGCTGCCCGAAAGCTCACCTCGGTTATCAATAACCGCAACACGCATCAGTCTTTCTTCTCCTGATAACTGCCGTATCATATCCCGAAGCACCGTTGTTTTACCGCTGCCGGGGGGTCCAGCTATAAGAAAACCGCCTTTATAATGCCCTAAAAGAGCATCCGCCGCGCCGTAAACCTCACGGGCAATTCTTATGTTTATTGAGGATATATCCTGCATATAACCGTTTTCGGTAATAGTACCGCATACTCCTGCTCGGCAGCCTGAGCGCAGCATTATATATCCGTTTTCAAGCTCTGAAGTGTGAGCATAAACCGAATTGTCGCAAAGCAGACGGAAGCTCTCCTCCAAATCATCTTTACTGGCGGTTATTAAGGGCAGTGAAGTCTTTCGGCAGGTTTGTCCGTCAGGCTTTAAAAACAGTGTCTGCCCGTCAGCGGTAAGTGCAAGCGGAAGCCCTGAGCGCAGTCTTATTTCATCAGTCTTAGCCTTGGTTTCCTCAGGCAAAAAGCAAAGAATGCGTTTTAGCCTTTCGCAAACTCCGTAAAGAGCAGAATCAAAACTTGAAGTATTAGCCATTTATTTCACCTTCTGTAAAAAGATATGAAACGGTTGTCCTTTTTAGAACAAAAAACACCCAAAGGTTTTTGTGTAACCTTTGGGTGTTTTATACTGTAATAATTTTATTATCTTATCTTATTTTCAATCTCTTCAACTGCTTTTGCGATGAAGTCTTCAACCTTCATAGAGCCTAAATCACCGTTTTCGCCGCGTTTTCTTACAGAAAGTGTTCCGTTTTCTACCTCATTATCACCGATAATAAGCATATAAGGAACCTTTTGCAGACGGGCTTCACGAATTTTGTATCCGATTTTTTCGTTTCTGTCGTCAATTTCAAGGCGGATACCCTTGGCTTCAAGCTGTTTCTTGATTTCATAGGTGTAATCAAGATGCCTGTCCGCAATAGGCAGCAGCTTTACCTGAACAGGTGCTAACCACATCGGGAATGCGCCGGCATATTTTTCAATAAGCAGTGCCAGCGTTCTTTCGTAGCAGCCAATAGAGGTGCGGTGGATAATGTAGGGGTTTTTCTTCGTTCCGTCTCTATCAACATATTCCATACCAAACTTTTCAGCTAACATCTGGTCGATTTGGATAGTGATAAGAGTGTCCTCCTTGCCGTGAACATTTTTTATCTGGATATCGAGCTTGGGTCCGTAGAAAGCGGCTTCGCCTATACCTACCTTGTAGGGAATTTCAAGATGGTTAAGGATTTTCTCCATAACTCCCTGAGCCTCATCCCACTGCTCCTCAGTTCCAATGTATTTTTCCCTGTCTTCTGGGTCCCACTTAGAAAATCTATAGGAAACATCCTCATAAAGACCGAGAGTTTTAAGCATATACATAGCAAGCTCTAAGCTGCCCTTGAATTCATCCTCAAGCTGTTCGGGAGTACACATTAAGTGACCCTCAGAAATAGTGAACTGACGCACTCTTATAAGACCGTGCATCTCACCTGAATCCTCATTTCTGAAAAGGGTAGAGGTTTCATTATAACGAAGCGGCAGGTCTCTGTAGGAACGGGCACGGTTTAAATATGCCTGATACTGGAACGGGCAGGTCATCGGGCGCAGAGCAAAGCATTCCTTTGTTTCATCGTCAGGGTCGCCTAAAACAAACATACCGTCAAGATAATGATCCCAGTGTCCCGAAAGCTTGTAAAGCTCTCGCTTTGCCATATAAGGAGTCTTGGTGAGCAACCAGCCGCGGCGGGCTTCCTCGTCCTCAACAAAGCGCTGGAGAGTCTGTATTATCTTAGCTCCCTTTGGTAACAGAATGGGCAGACCCTGACCTATAACATCAACGGTGGTGAAAAGCTCAAGCTCTCTGCCTAATTTGTTATGGTCACGCTTTTTAGCTTCTTCAAGTCTTTCAAGATGAGCTTCAAGCTCGCTTGCCTTAGGATAAGCGGTGCCGTAAATACGGCAGAGCATTTTTTTAGAGGAATCTCCGCGCCAGTAGGCTCCGGTTGCAGAGGTGAGCTTAAAGGCTTTAACAAGACCTGTACTCATAAGATGCGCTCCGGCACAAAGGTCGGTAAAATCACCCTGAGTATAAAAGCTGATTTCGGCGCCCTCTTCTAAATCTTGAACAAGCTCAACCTTGTAAGGCTCGCTTTTCTCTTCAAAATACTTTACCGCATCCGCTCTTGACATAAGCGATTTTTCAAGCGGAATATTTTCCTTAACTATTTTTTTCATCTCCGCTTCGATTTTCTCCAAATCCTCGGGAGTGAATTTTGTTTCGATATCAAAATCGTAATAAAAACCGTCGTCAACAGCCGGACCAATTGCGAGCTTTGCCTCGGGGTGCAGTCTTTTTACCGCCTGAGCTAAAATGTGAGAGGCGGTATGTCTGAAAGTCCATCTGCCGTACTCATCATCAAAGGTTAAAATTTCAAGACTGCAATCCTCGGTAAGCGGTGTGCGCAAATCGCAGTTTTTGCCGTTTATTCTTGCGGCACAGGCTGCCTTTGCAAGCCCCATGCTTATCTCTTTTGCGGCTTCATAGGCAGTTATGCCGGAATTAAATTCCTTAACAACATCGCCTTTAAGAGTTACTTTAATCATAATCTTACCTCCTGAAAAATAAAAGCTCCGCCCCTAAAAATAGGGACGAAGCTGTACTATTACTACTCCGCGGTTCCACCCGAATTCCGAAATAATCGGCTCTTTTAATCCCTTAACGCAGAATCTACGGCCAAGGTTTTTGACCCCTCGGCGCTCAAAGGCGGTATTCGTTTTTCCGACTGCTTAGCAGACTTTCAGCCCTTGGTCTGCACTCTCTGAAAACAGCGAAAAGGAAAAACTACTGTCCTTCTCAACGCTTTTACTTTTTCATAATACACCGAAAAACCGTTAAAGTCAAGCATTTTCGCTTGATAATGTCTTTTTTATGTGTTATATTATAGACGGTGACGAAAATGTTTTTTAAGAAGAAATCGAGCTTTGATTGGCTCGTAGTGGGACTCGGCAACCCCGGAATGCAGTATGAAAACACAAGGCATAATGTTGGCTTTGCCGCAATAGATGCCTTTGCCGAAAAAAACGGCGGTTCATTTTTAAAGCATAAATTTGATTCGGTTTACGGCGAATGTACCGTAGGAGACAATAGAATACTTATAGCAAAGCCGCAAACCTTTATGAATCTTTCGGGCAAGGCTGTAACGGCAATCGCTTCATTTTATAAAATTCCTTATGAAAAGGTTTTGATAATGTTTGACGATATTTCCCTTGACGTAGGTAAAATCCGTATAAGGCGCAAGGGGAGTGACGGCGGACACAACGGAATAAAAGATATTATCCAGTTATCCGGCACTCAGGATATACCGAGAATAAAAATCGGTGTTGGCAAAAAGCCGCACCCCGATTATGACCTTAAGGATTGGGTTTTAGGAAAATTCCCCGAGGAACAGAAAGACGAACTGAATAAAGCAATAACAAATGCCTCCAAAGCCGCTGAGG
This sequence comes from Clostridia bacterium, assembly GCA_017472575.1. Lineage (GTDB taxonomy): Bacteria > Bacillota > Clostridia > Oscillospirales > Acutalibacteraceae > UBA737. The sequence goes on from JAFUPX010000041.1 coordinate 10,698, forward strand.
AGATAATCACACGAGGCATTGACAGTGCAATGAATAAGTACAGTAAATAGCAGTATGAAAATTTTAAATGATATATTATTAAAGGATCCGGATTACGCCGAGCTGCTTAAAGCGGTAAAATCGGAAAGACCTGCCCTTTGTACGGGACTTTCTCTTATCCACAAGGCTGTAGTTACGGCGGCTGTATACTCTCATACAAACAAAAAAGCGGTAATCATAACGCAGGACGAGGCTCAGGCTGTATCAATAGCTGACGATATAAGGTCGTTAGGGCTTGAAGTTCTTAATTTTCCGCTCAGGGATTACTGTATCGGAGAGCTTACAGGCTATTCAAGAGAATACGAGCATAAAAGAACAGACACCCTGTCAAGACTTCTTGACGGGGCTTTTGACCTGCTTACAGTCTCGGTCGATGCGGCGGTTCAGCTTACTGTTCCTCCCGAAATTTTATCGGCAAACAGATTTAATATCGAGAGCGGACAGAGCATTTCTACTGAGGAGCTTATCGAAAAGCTCATAAACGCAGGGTATACCCGAAATGAGCTTTGCGAGGGCAAGGGGCAGTTTGCGATAAGAGGCGGAATATTTGATGTTTTCCCTGTGAATAGTGACGAGCCCTACAGAATTGAATTCTGGGGCGATGAAATAGATATTATTTCCGCTTTTGATATTGAAACTCAAAGAAGAAACGAAACAAAAGAAAAAATAGAAATTTCGCCTGCAAGTGAGGTCATTTTCAATAATAAAGAGCTGGCAGAGAAGCTGACAGAGTATCTTAATTCCGCTAAAAAGCTTACCGATAAGCAAGAACAGCGATTACAAAGCGATATAAGCGCGCTCGAAAATGAGATAACCGTTCCGCCGGACAGGTATCTGCCCTTTATTTATAAAGAAACTACTATTTTTGACTATTTAAAGGATGAAATGGTATTTTTAAGCGAGGGCAGTGCGCTGTTTGAGAGATTTAAGAGTATGGAAGTTCAGCAGTCGGCTGATGCGGAAAGCTATATGGAAGAGGGCTTTTTATCGGGAAAGACTGCAAAATTGTGGCTTGATAAGGGAGATTTTATCGAAAAGATAGGAAATGCGCATATTCTTGAAAACTTCCCTCATTCGGGTTACGAAATACCTGTTAAAGAGGTCATAAACTTTAATTTTAAGCGCTCTACACCGTGGGGCGGTGATATGCAAGTACTGCTTGAGGATATTTCATACAACCTTTCCCGCAAAGGAAAAGTAGTTATTTTGGCAGGCGAGAAAAAAGCCGCGTCGGTTTTAGAGGAAAATTTAAGAGAAAAGGGAATTAAGGCGGTATTTTCAGAAAATAGGGACGCAGATTTTGACGGTGTTACAGTATGCTGCGGCGGTTTATCAAGTGGCTTTGAAATTCCATCGCAAAAATTTATGCTCATAACCCACCGCCATATTGCGTCAGACTCAAAGCGTAAAAGAGCAAGATATAAAAACGGTAAGGAAATAGGCTCTATTGAGGAGCTTCGTCAGGGTGATTATGTAGTTCACGAGGCGCACGGTATCGGAGTTTTTGACGGTATAAACCGTATCACCAACGGCGGTATAACAAAGGATTATATTAAAATTAAATATGCCGGAACCGATGTGCTGTATGTTCCGGTAACTCAGCTTAATTTAGTGTCTAAATATATCGGAGCCGCAACCGAGGAGGGTAATATCCGCATTAATAAATTGGGCGGCAGCGAGTGGCAGAGAACCAGAACCCGTGTTAAAGCGGCGGTTAAAAATATGGCAAAGCAGTTAACCGCTTTGTATGCCAAGAGAATGTCGGTTAAAGGATATGCATTCAGTGAGGACACTGATTTACAAAACGATTTTGAGCGCAGATTTGAATACGAGGAAACCGAAGACCAATTAAGATGTATAAACGAAATTAAGCGGGATATGCAAAGGGCTGTCCCTATGGACAGACTGCTTTGCGGTGATGTAGGCTTCGGTAAAACCGAGGTTGCGCTCAGAGCCGCATTTAAGTGTATCAGCGAGGGCAAGCAGTGTGCCGTTTTGGTGCCTACAACTATTCTTGCTATGCAGCATTATAATACCATTATCCGCCGTTTCGGAGATATGCCGGTTAATGTAGGTCTGCTGTCCCGATTTGTTACTCCAAAACAGCAGGCTAAAACCATAGCTGATTTAAAATGCGGAAGAATGGATTTGGTGGTAGGTACACACCGTCTTATATCAAAGGATGTAACATTTAAAAACATAGGTCTCGTTATTATTGACGAGGAACAGCGCTTCGGAGTAGCGCAAAAGGAGAGACTTAAAGAGCTATATCCCTTTGTTGATATCCTAACTCTCAGTGCAACTCCTATTCCGAGAACCCTTAATATGGCAATGTCAGGTCTTAGAGATATGTCCTCTATAGACGAGGCCCCGGGGGACAGACATCCCGTTCAGACTTATGTTCTTGAATACAACTTAGGCGTTATTGTTGACGCAATTAATAAGGAAATTCGCCGCGGCGGTCAGGTTTACTATCTTCACAATAGGGTGGAGAGTATAGAGCGGTGCGCCGCAAAATTAAAGCAAAGACTGCCCGATATCAGCATAGGCATAGCTCACGGAAAAATGACCGAGGAGGAGTTAAGCGAGGTCTGGAGGAGGCTGGTTGAGCACGAGATAGATGTTCTCGTTTGCACAACTATTATTGAAACAGGTGTAGATGTTCCGAATGCGAACACTCTTAT
>JAFUPX010000042.1 GCA_017472575.1 Clostridia bacterium
AATGGTTATTTCCTTAAGTTTTTTGCGGATAATATCCAGAGTCTTTTTATCTGCAACACCGTCGATATAGCTTATAACAACATCAAGCTTTGTTCCCTTTCCTATTTGAAAATATTCCATTCTGAGCCGCTCATCCCTTATTCTTCGGCGCACCATTGCGGTATTCATAACAAGGGTCTCAACAAAGCCGTCCCTAGGACCCCTTAACGATTTATCCTTTTCAGGCTCCTGTATTGAACGAGAAGGATAGGTTCTTGTATCAATAATAAGCGCACCTGTTATCCCCTCCATTATAAGAACAGCAGGACCTGACAGCACCGCTATCTTCGCCGCGTTAACATCGTTTGTACTGCTTACCTCCACATAGGGCATTTTATTCTTTGAAAAACGCTCCATATCGGTTATTCCCTGCAGTTTCTCAGGAGTTTGCTCAAACCAGTATTCAAGCATTTTTTCAAAAACCTCGTCCTTTATAAAGCCGTCTATAAAATATAGGATTGCTCGGCGCTCACCGATAATCAGTTCTCTTTTAATTATATCAAAATTTTTATCTACACAAAGTCCCTTATCCATTTCATTCATTAAAGACAAAAAATCATTTTCCATAAAAAAACATCCTTTCGGGGTTATTTTCCCCGAAAGGATAGCTTTTATAGAATATTTTTAAGCTCTGCTAAAGAGTTAACCTGATAATCAGGCTCATACAGTTTTTTAGTGCCGGCAAAATTAAACCAACAGGTATCTATTCCTGCATTTTTTCCGCCTAAAATATCAGAGGACATACTGTCCCCTATTATGAGCATTTTTCGACGGTCTTTTTCTTCGATTTTTGAGATAACATAATCGTAATACTCTTTTTCCGGTTTTTGATGCCCAGCATCCTCTGAGACGAAAATACCGTCAAAATATTTTTTAAGTCCCGATTCGTCTATTCGGCGGTACTGTGTAGAAGAAAGACCGTTTGTTGCGGCATAGAGCTTATATCCCTTTTCCTTTAAACAGATTAAGATTTCATCTGCCCCGTCAACCTTTTGATGCTCGCAGGAAAGCCTTGCGCAATACTCTTTAGAGATTTTCGCAGGGTCACCCTCCCTTTTAATTTCGCAAAGCAGGGTTTTAAATCTGCCTTCAAATATATCGCTTTTGGGTATCTCCCCTCTTTCAAAGCGTTCCCAGTAGCTTTGGTTTATAGCAGAATAAAGAGAAACTGTTTCATCGTCAAAGGGCAGACCCTCGGCTTTTAAAACATAACTTACCGCGCTTTTTTCTGCCGCAAAGAAGTCGAGAAGTGTATTATCTATATCAAAAAGAAGCGAAGTATATTTTTTTATCATAATGTTTTTGCTAACTCCTTGATATACTCTCTCAAATCTTCCTTTATTTCAGGATGTGTCAGTCCAACCTCGATATTAGCTTTCATTATACCGAATTTGTTGCCCATATCATAACGCGTACCGCTGAAATCAACACCTACCATACCCTTTTCTACTGCAAGGGTACGCATAGCATCGGTAAGCTGAAGCTCATTTCCCACACCTAAAGGAGTTTTTTCCAAAATATCGAAAATTTCATTATCTAGAACACATCTGCCTAAGATAGAATAATTTGAGAATTTTGTATCTAAACTGGGTTTTTCTATCATATCGGTAACCCTGAAAAGTTTGTCTTTCAGCGGCTCAGTTTTTAACGAGCTGTATTTCACAATAAGCTCATCCGAAACCTCTTTGATTCCTACAACGCTTTTGCCGTATTTTTCATAAGCCTCAGCAAGCTCACCAATTGCGGGAACTTCACCTATTATTACATCGTCCCCGTACAGAACGGCAAAGGGGTCGCTTCCCACAAACTCTCTGGCTCTTAAAACCGCATCCCCAAGACCGCGCGTTTCCTTTTGGCGTATGTAATAAATATTAGCCATATTTGCAACATTGTTAAGAGTTTCGAGCATCTGAGTGTTTCCGCGCTTTGAAAGCATATTTTCAAGCTCAACAGAATGGTCAAAATGGTCCTCTATTATACCCTTGCCGCGATTAGTTATAATAAGAATATCGGTGATACCTGCTCTAACCGCTTCCTCAACAATATACTGAATAGCCGGCTTATCAACTATAGGTAGCATTTCCTTAGGCATAGCCTTTGAAGCCGGCAAAACTCTGGTACCCAGTCCCGCCGCAGGAATTACAGCTTTTTTAATCTTCATCACAAATCTTCCTTTATATAAATGAAATTATCATTACTCCAAAGGAAATAAGCATATCAATGGCAAACAAAATTACTATTCCAAGTGCCACCATTCCTCCGGAGGTTCCGCCCAATGCAGTAAGACCCATACGGTAATATTTTGAATCAAGACCTGAGCTTCGGTATCTCTTTATATCCGCCGTAAGATGCTTTTTATACCAGAAAAAGGCAAATATTCCGGTAACTGCTGCTGTTACGATAGAAACTATTTCGCTAATAGCGTCAGCTACCCGCTCTCTCTCAGAAAAACTTTCCTCCTCCAGAAGCTCATCAAACAAGCTGAACTCACTGTTTTCCTGAACTGAGTCTAAAATACTGCTTGTTGTTTCTTTAACCGAATCAAACGTAAGCGCGATATTTATAACAGAGAAAACAACTCCTATTGCTATAAGTATTGCCGCCGCCTTATACATTTTCCTGTAAAGAAACCATATCGCCGCTCCCAAGGGACCGAAAAAATAGCCGAGAACAGCTGTAGGCCAGCACCACGAAGCCTTGCCTCCGGTAAGCTCAAGCTTTGATAGCTTAGGGCAAATCTTATACGAATTTTTTCCTACATATAAAGCTACCTCATCCATAGGAATACCGTCAATACTGTCAACCGTAAATTCATTACTGCCTGAATATCCGTTAGAGTAGTTTTCCTGCTGATGAGAGAAATTAGGATTTTCTCCACCATTTTTACCTTCCCCTGCATAATAGGAAGAATGGGTATTATGTTCAAAATTAGGGTTTTGCTTTTGCGAGTATGCGCCTGTATCTCTTTTAATCTCTTTTAAAGGTGTTCCGCAGTTTTTACAGTAAATATACTCAGGTTCATTAGCGGTTGAGCATTCCTTACAAACATTATAGTCCATTTTTTCTATCCTTTCACAAAAGCATTGCAATAAAGCTCGGCAGATATTCAACCGCCATTACACCTAACATCATAGCAAGGACATTTATTCCTCCTCGTTTACGGAAATCAAAATCTATATCCTCGCTCTCAGCTTTGATTTTCTTTATTGAGCGAATTGTGTATTTCATATACCGACTGTCCCCAATGATACCGCAAACAACTCTCAAAGCGAGAGCCGCAACCGTTCCGATAACAGCAAAAAATATTATTTTCGGATCAAGCGAAGACATTACCGAAGCATATTCCTGTAAAACCTCTGCGTTGTTAACCATACCCACTGCGCTGTTCTGATAAAGAGCAGTATTGAACGGTATTGTCAAAAGCGAAGCGGCAATGCTTAAAATCGCGGTTATTATTCCCGATTTATACATCTTTCTTGCCAAAAACCAAGCTCCCGGAAAAAGAAATGCCAACCAGTTCCACGAAACCTTTGAGCCGGTTTTCATCATAGCGAATTTACGGACATATCTCGGTGTATTGCTTGCAACAAAGCGCTTTGCCTCCTCTGCCGCAACACCCTCCCCGATATCGAAATCAGCCGGTATTCCACCGAGAAAATCGTAATGACCGAAATTACTTCCTAATCTTGACGTATTAGGCGTTCCGCACTTAGGACAGGCATTCCCAAAAGCATCGTACCTCTCATGGCACATTTCGCACTCAACAAATCCGGTTTCGGTATCCTTTGAAATAACCTCAGGGTCGTTTATGTTTTCTTTCTCAGCATTTTCTGCCTTAATTTTCGCCTCACGCTCGCGGTCATACTGGCGTTCTGTTCCGTGCAGCTGCTCAAGCGCGCAATGCCCTATACTGTTATAACAGTCCCTATGATGCGGTGCTCCGCACACAGGGCAGTAAACCACGTCATCATCCTCAAAAAGGTATGCGCGGCATACGGGGCAGCTTTGCCCCTCGTGAATTAAACTCATATTTTAACGGCTCCTCTGTAATCCTTGGTATTTTCAAAAACCTTATCAAAATATTCCTTGCCATAGTTATGAAACTCTCCGGAGCGTATCATCTGCTTAAGCACAGTCTCACTAACCCACTTAGCCTCCGCTACCTCGCTTTGCTGCAAAGTAAGCTCACTTGCCGGAATATCACAGCTTATAATCCAAACATCAAGCAGGGAGTTTCTTCTTTTTATACGAAACATTTTTTTAAGAGTTTCGGGTGTTGATTCAATACCCAATTCCTCAAAAAGCTCCCGTGAGGCGGCTTTATAGGAATTTTCTCCCGATATAGCCGCGCCTCCGGTTGCCGCCCATTCTCCCGGCATAAGACGCTTAGAATCCGACCTGCGCTGAATAAGCAGCTTGCCCTCGGAGGAAATAACCCATATATGAACAACCAGATGATACTCTCCGCTTTTTAAAATACAGCGCCCTCTCAGGGTTGTTTTCCCTGTGGGCTTGCCGTTTTGGTCAAGAATATCCCATTTTTCTATATTCATTATCTTTTTTTCACAACCTCATTGGCATTTTTATAGATACTGCCCTCAGGTACGAAGCCTCTTACTGATGAAAGAGGATAAATATTACTATTTTTTCCTATTATAGTTCCGGGATTGAGAACACTTCCGCAACCAACCTCTACAAAGTCACCCAAAATCGCACCGAATTTTTTAAGTCCGGTTTCTATTTTCTCATCACCAAGCTTTACCGTAACAAGAGTTTTATCCGATTTTACATTGGAAGTTATCGAGCCGGCACCCATATGAGAACCGTATCCGAGAACCGAGTCACCCACGTAATTATAATGCGGAACCTGAACCTTACCTATTAAAACAACATTTTTAAGCTCTGTTGAATTGCCTACAACACAGTCGTTCCCGATAAATGCGTTTCCTCTGATAAAAGCGCAGTGCCTTACCTCAGCATTTTCTCCTATTATACAAGGACCTGTTATACTTGCTGATGCGGCTACCTTTGCGGATTTTGCAATCCAGATTTGCTCGCCTATCTGCTCATAAATATCCGTATCAAGCGTTTCTCCCAGTTTCTTAATGAATTCACCTATTTTAGGAAGTACCTCAAAAGGATATTCTGCGCCCTCAAAAAGCGGCGAAACAAGGGAATTATTTAAGCTGAACAGCTCAGCAACCTTTATACCTTTCATTCTATCAACTCCTATATTATAGAATTATACAACTTAATTATATCAAAATTGTTAAGTTTTTTCAACAATTTGTATCTTTTCTATTGTAAAATCGAAAAAAATAATATATAATAGTAGGGCAAAACAGTGTAACAGAACTTGAATTTGTCACAATAGCCTTGCGTACCGGAGTGTGCGGATGGGCGGGTCCTGTGCGACGGGACGCTACGAACCATGTCAGGCGGGGAACCGAGCAGCATTAAGTAGTTTTTTCTGTGCGCCGCAGTAAATCGGTCCATTCGTACACTCGGGTACGCAAATTTTTTAAATTTTTATAAAGGGGGAATACGGGTGTCATATCAGGCGTTATACCGTAAATACCGTCCCTCAACCTTTTCGGAGGTTGTAGGTCAGGAGCATATAACCGATACGCTTAAAAACGAATTAGCTTCGGGCAAAATAGTTCATGCCTATCTTTTTACCGGTACCAGAGGTACAGGTAAAACAAGCTGTGCTAAAATTTTAGCCAAGGCTGTAAACTGCCTTTCCCCTAAAAACGGAGACCCCTGTCTTGAATGCGAAGCCTGTAAACTGATAAATGACGGAGAAAACACTGATATAGTTGAAATCGATGCGGCTTCAAACAACAGTGTTGACAGTATAAGGGAACTAAGGGAGCAGGTAAATTTCACTCCTGCCTCCTCAAAATACAGGGTTTATATTATAGATGAGGTTCATATGCTCACTATAAGTGCCTTTAACGATTTACTCAAAACACTTGAAGAGCCTCCGGCACACGTTGTTTTCATTCTTGCAACAACCGAGGTTCACAAGCTCCCTGCTACTATTCTTTCCCGCTGTCAGCGATTTGATTTCAGAAGAATTGAGCCTGAAAAAATTTGCCAGCGAATTCAGCATATAGCGTCCATTGAAGGCTTAACCGTTACAGACGAGGCGGCAACACTCATCGCCTCCGCGGCGGACGGCGGAATGAGAGACGCTCTCTCTATTCTTGATTTATGTGCTTCAAGCAGTAAAAATATTGATGAAAATACCGTTTCGAGCGTTTGCGCCATGGCAGGTAACAAATATCTTTTGGAGCTTGCCGGCTTTATAAAACAAAACGATTGCGAAAACGCACTTTTGGCTATTGACCGTCTGCATAACTCATCAGTTGATATGCAAAGGCTGTTGGGCGAGCTTATCACCCATTACCGCAATCTTATGATTATAAAAACCGTTAAAAGCTCTAAACTGCCTATAGTATGCTCCGTTTCTCAGCTTAATGAGCTTAAAGCGCAGGCGGAGACCTATGATATAAGGGATATTATGCGGGTTTTAACTGTTTTGCAGGAGGCAACCGCCGCTATGCAAACAGGCAACCGCCGCTGTGAAATGGAAATGGCGGTAATAAAGCTCTGTAATCCTCAAGCCTTCAGTGACCTTTCAGCTCTTGAAAAGAGAATTCGTGCGCTTGAAAACGGAACCGTTGATTTTAAACAACCTGAAATCAAAACAGAATTGCCCGAAAAGCCCGTAGCAGAACCTGAAAATACTGATGAGGAGGAAATTCCTCTGCCTGAGGCTCCCGACGAATTACCGGCTCAGGTTGAGCCTAAGCAGACTGAAAAAGCAGTCAGCCAAAGCGGTATTTCGAGGGTTGAAAGCTGGAACGAGATAATTAGACTGCTGAGAACAAGCTGTCCGCCGATAGCAGGAGTTTTGGAGAATTCTTCCGCATATATTAAGGGAGATTTTCTACTGATAGACGCGCCGAACAGTATGTTCCGCTCTCTTATAAACAGCAAAAACGCAAGCTACCGTGACGCTATAAGAGCCGCGGCGCAGTCAGTTCTTGGGTCTGTTTATAAATTGGGACCCTATAAGCCTGAAAAAACAGTAAAGGAAGAGGATGATCCCCTCGCCGCCTTTGCTGAAAATTTAAAGAATTTTGAGATTTAGGAGAATTAGATATGAAAGTAAGAATACCCAATTCCGGAGGAGCCGGAAATATGAATCAAATGCTTAAAACTGCCCAGAAAATGCAGGCAGATATGGCTTCCCTACAGGAAGACCTTGAAGCAAGAGAATATACTGCCACTTCAGGCGGCGGAATGATAGAGGTAACTGTTGACGGTAAGCATCTTATAAAGAGCATAAAAATAAAGCCTGAGGCTGTTGACCCCGATGATGCAGAGATGCTTGAAGACCTTATCACTGTTGCAGTTAACGAGGCAATTTCTAACGCAATAAAAACCGCAGAGGAAGAAATGGGAGCCATAACAGGCGGACTTAATCTTCCCGGGATGTTTTAATTATGGCATATAATATCGTTCCTTTAAACGAGCTTATCTCTCAGTTTGAGAGACTGCCCGGCATAGGCAAAAAAACCGCTCAGAGGTTAGCTTTAAGTGTTTTGCAGCAACCCGAGGAAAGCGCTCAGCGCTTTGCCGAAGCAATAGTAAACGCAAAGAAAAAAATTCATTTTTGTAATTGCTGTCAGGCTTTGACCGACCTTGATATATGCCCTATATGCTCTGATACCGAGCGTGACCGCTCGGTTATTTGCGTTGTGTCAGAAGCATAGGATGTTATGGCATTTGAGCGTACAAGAGAATTTCACGGCACATATCATGTACTTCACGGAGTTATTTCTCCGCTTGAAGGTATAGGCCCAGATAATCTTAAAATAAAAGAGCTGATGAGCCGCCTTGCAAACGGTGAGGTTACCGAAATTATAATGGCAACCAATCCAACGGTTGAGGGCGAGGCAACAGCAAGCTACCTTTCCCGACTTATAAAGCCTATGGGGATTAAGGTTACCCGCCTTGCCTACGGTATACCTGTTGGCGGCGACCTTGAATATGCAGACGAATTTACACTTGCCCGTGCCTTAGAGGGCAGAAATGAGATATGATATGAATAAAGAAAAAATTGACCGCATTAATTTTTTAGCCCGAAAGCAAAAAACCGAGGGACTTACAGACCAAGAAAAACAGGAGCAGTTTGAGCTTCGCCGAGAATATATTGAGTCTTACAAAAGAAGCCTTGTTTCCCAGCTTGAAAATACATATATTGTTGAAAAAGACGGCACAAAACGAAAGCTCACTCAAAAGAACAATAAATTTCCCAACTAATTTAAAAACAATGGAAGTGCGGAAAAATCCGAACTTCCATTGTTTTATACAAAAGAAAAGACACAGCATATAAGCTGTGTCTTTCTATGTTGGCATCTACTTATTTTCCCAGGCAGCTGCCCGCCAAGTATCTTCAGCGCAAGTGAGCTTAACTTCCGTGTTCGGAATGGGAACGGGTGGACCCTCACCGCTATAGGCACCAACTTTTTTTGTATCACCCTCAGGCGACTTTGATAGTATACCACTTCTAACCACATTTGTCAATAGTTTTTTTAAAAATTTTTAAAATATTTTTTTATCTTTAATTGACAGGCGTTTTAAGAGAGGGTATAATCTATTAGAAGATTATTTTGGGGGATATGCAATGATAGACAAATACATTAAACAGCTTGTTTGTTACGGGCTTGAAAAAAATCTTTTTACTAAAAGAGACGAAATATATGTAACAAACAGAATTCTTGAGATACTGGAGCTTGACAGCTTCAACTGCGACGAAAGCTTTTGCGATGTTGACCTTGAAGAAACATTAAAGGGCTTGCTCGATTATGCAGTCGAAAAGGGTCTTATTGATAATAATATCGTAAGCCGTGATTTATTTGATACCCGCCTTATGGGAGCTTTAATGCCGAGACCCAGCGAAGTAACAGATAAATTCTATGAGCTTTATAAAGACTCTCCAAAAGCGGCAACCGATTATTTTTATAATTTAAGCTGTGATAGCGATTACATACGCCGCTACAGAATTGAAAAGGATATGAAGTGGGTCACCCCCACTCCCTACGGTGAGCTTGACATCACCATAAACCTTTCAAAGCCTGAAAAGGACCCAAAAGCCATTGCTGCGGCAAAATCTGCGCCGCAGTCAGGTTATCCTAAGTGTCTGCTTTGCAAGGAGTGTGAGGGATACTCAGGCAGAATGAACTTTCCTGCAAGGCAAAATCACAGAGTTATTCCGGTTACAATAAATAATACCGACTGGTGCTTCCAATATTCGCCTTACGTTTATTATAATGAGCATTGCATTGTTTTTAACTCCGAGCATACACCTATGGCAATAAACAAAGCAACCTTTAAAAAGCTGCTTGATTTTGTAAAACTATTCCCCCACTATTTCGTAGGCTCAAATGCCGATTTACCGATTGTAGGTGGCTCAATTTTAAGTCACGACCATTTTCAGGGCGGAAACTACACCTTTGCTATGGCAAAGGCACCTATCGAAACGGAAATTGCCTTTGAGGGATTTTCGGATGTTGAGGCAGGTATAGTTAAATGGCCGATGTCTGTAATAAGGCTCAGAAGCGAAAACACCGAAAGGCTTATCGAGCTTGCAGATAAAATTCTGCTTAAATGGAGAGGCTATACCGATAGCGAAGCCTTTATTTTTGCCGAAACGGACGGTGAGCCTCATAACACAATAACCCCTATTGCCCGTAAAAACGGTGATAAATTCGAGCTTGATTTAGTTCTTCGCAACAATATAACAACAAAAGAGCATCCGTTAGGTGTTTTCCATCCCCACGCCGAGCTTCACCATATAAAGAAAGAAAATATAGGTCTTATAGAGGTTATGGGACTTGCTGTACTGCCTGCAAGACTTAAAACTGAAATTGCCCTTTTAAGTGACGCTGTTTTAAGCGGTGCTGATATAAGAAAGGATGAAACCCTCGCAAAGCACGCTGACTGGGTTGATGAAATAAAGGAAAAATATACCGATATAAACAGCGGTAATATACAAAAAATATTAGAAAAGGAAATCGGCATTGTTTTCTCTTTAGTTTTAGAGCATGCCGGAGTATTCAAGCGCAACACGGATGGTCTTTCCGCCTTTTTACGCTTTACGGAGAGTGTTAAATAAATGTTTATAAATGTTCTTACACAGGTTATTATCCTGCTTTTACTTATTCTTACAGGCTTTGTTCTCACAAAGGGAAAGGTTTTAACTGAAAACGGTGTTAAAAGTATGACCGATATGGTGCTTTTGCTCGTAACCCCTTGTGTTATTATTAAATCATTTATAAGGGAATTTGATAAAGATGTTTTAAAAAGCCTTCTTATAAGTTTTCTTATAGCCATTCTTGTGCATATAGGCTTTATTCTTGTCAGCTTACTTATAAAGGCGGACGCTAAAGCAAAGCAAAAGGTTTTGCAGTTTGGTGTAATTTTCTCAAACTGCGGATATATGTCGATCCCGCTCCAGCAAGCCCTCCTCGGAGACACCGGAGTTTTCTACGGCTCATCCTTTATAGCTATATTCAATATATTTGTCTGGAGCTACGGAATTATACTTATGAGCGGAGACAAAAAATATCTTTCCCCTAAAAAGCTGATTATAAATCCGGGAATGATAGGTATTGTAATAGGTCTTATAATTTTCCTATTCTCAATACCTGTTCCTAAGATATTAAGCGAGCCTGTATCATATTTAGCCTCGCTTAACACACCGTTGCCTATGATTATAATAGGCTATCATTTAGCGCACAGCAGTCTTTTAAACGGAATTAAAAGCCTGAAATGTATTATTGCTATTGCTATGAAGCTGGTTATATTACCTGCCGCCGCCTTAGGCATTATGTACCTTTGCGGAATAAGAGGAACTATGCTTATTTCCTCTGTAATCTCCTGTAGTGCACCCTCCGCCGCTATCACAACAATGTTTTCTTCAAAATTCGGAGCAGATACTGATATGTCGGTAAATATGGTATCCTTAAGCACTGTTCTTTCTCTATTAACAATGCCTTTGCTTATAACTCTTACTCAGTATATTGCATAACTGCATTTTTTCTGCCCAAAATAGTTTTGGGGTGATTAAAATGCAATTAACGCAAAAAGAAACATTACTTTTAAAGGATTTAAAGGGAGAGGAACAGCTTTGTATTGATAAATATACCAAGCACGCCTCTGCCGCGCTGGACGGTCAGCTTAAGGACCTGTTCACAAAGCTTGCCAACACAGAGCAAAGCCACTTAAATATGCTTACTCAAATCGAAAACGGCACCGCACCGGCTATCGGAGGAGCGAGCCAATCTGTAAGCCCTTCCTTTACTGAAACCTACGGAATGGGCGAAACTCCCGACAAAAAGGCGGACTGCTATCTCTGCACCGACCTTTTGGCTACCGAAAAGCACGCTTCAGGTCTTTATGACACCTGTGTTTTTGAGTTTAAGGATAAGCAATTAAGGGATGTTTTAAACCATATCCAAAAGGAAGAGCAACAACACGGAAAATATATTTACGATTATATGACAAAGAATAATATGTACTCATAAAAACTAACGGCTCCGAAGTCTCGGAGCCGTTGTTTTTATCATTTAAAGAAAAGCGGTAGTTTTTCAAGGAAGATTATATCGTTGCGGTCGGCGGCATCGCCCTCAGCAAGGAAAGCGCAAGCCGCGGCTTCAATTCCTCCTGCCTTTGCTACAAGCTCTCTTACTGCCGCAAGAGACTCGCCTGTACTTATAACATCATCTATAATAAGAACTCTTTTACCGTTAAGCTGTTTTGCTTCCGTCTCACCCAAGAAAAGCTTTTGCTCCTTCTTAGTTGTGATAGAAGTAACACTTACCTCAATGGGGTTACGCATATAAACCTTCATTCCCTTTCGGGCAATTATGTAGGGCTTGCCGCTCTGCCTTGCCATTTCGTAAGCCATAGGTATGCTTTTAGCCTCAGGAGTTATAATAACATCAAATTCCGGCACTTTTTTAAGCAACTGGGCACAGCCGGCAACCGTTAATTCAACATCACCGAAGATAATAAATGCGGCTATATCTAGCTTTTCGCTTACAGGAAACTTCTCAAGCTTTCTTTCAAGCCCTGCAATTTTCATAGTATAATATTCAGACATAATACTACTCCTTTTATTTCAACCCGGAGGCCATGCAAGATTTCTGCGCGCTAACAGATGAAAGTGTATGTGACCTACGGTCTGTCCGCCCTGCTCTCCGCAGTTATTAACTACTCTAAAGCCCTTTTCAAGGTTTTCCTGCTCGGCGATTTTTGCTATAGCTTCAAACACCTTAGCAACAAGAAAGCTGTTCTCAGCCGTTATCTCAGCGGCAGATTTTATATGTGTTTTCGGTATAACTATCGCGTGAAACGGAGCCTGAGGGTCTATATCCTTAAAGGCATAAACATATTCATCCTCATAAATTTTAGTGCTGGGTATCTCCCCTGCAACTATTTTGCAAAATAAGCAATCCATTTTTATGCCTCCACCTGAGTCTTAACTATATTCTCAACAGCCGCAAGAGCCTCCGCTATCTTAGAGGTATCTTTACCGCCTGCCATCGCGCTGTCCGGCTTTCCGCCGCCGTTGCCTCCGGCTATTTGAGCAACCTTTTTTACAAGATTACCGGCATGAGCACCGCTAGCTACTGCGTCCTTACCGCAAGCAGCACAGAAAGTAACCTTTTCTCCGTTAACTCCGGCAAAAACAGCAACCATATCTGAATTCTCAGCCTTAACGGTATCTGCCATTTTGCGAAGCTCATCAGCACTGCCTTTAATCTCGGCGGTTATTACTCTGACATTACCGACAGCCTTTGCGCCGTTCAGCATTTCGTTAATCTTTCCGGCGGCAAGCTTGCTTTCCAATCTTTCGTTTGCTTTTTCGCTCTCTTTAAGCTCTGCGGTTATCTGAGCCGCTCTCCTTGCAATATCCTCGGCGTTCTGCGCCTTTAGGGCGGCGGCTGTTTCGTCTATCAGCTCTTTATAGTGATTTATAAGATTTATAACATTTGCGCCTGTAACAGCCTCTATTCTTCTTACGCCTGCCGCAACGCTTGATTCGGAAATTATGCGGATAAGACCCAGCTTAGCGGTGTTATCAACGTGTGTTCCGCCGCAAAGCTCTATTGATTTATCTCCGGCGGCAACAACTCGTACTACATCGCCGTATTTTTCTCCGAACAGCGCCATAGCGCCCATTTTCTTTGCCTCGTCTATCGGCATTTCTCTGTTATCTACCGCTATTCCGGTAAGAACAGCATCATTAACAAAGGCTTCAACCTTTGAAATTTCCTCAGGGGTAAGACCTGAAAAATGCGTAAAATCAAAACGCACTGCTTTTTCGTTTACAAGCTGACCCGCCTGCTCAACATGAGTACCGAGTACTGCTCGCAGACCCGCCTGTAAAAGGTGAGCTGCCGTATGGTTGCGGCGAATAGCATTTCTGCGCTGAATATCAAAGGAAGCCTGAACCTTATCCCCAACAGAAACGGTACCTTTTATAGCCTTACCGAAATGTGTATAAATACCGTCAACAGTTTTCTTGGTATCCGAAACGGCAAATGTGAATTTATCAGTCACAATAAGACCGGTATCCCCTACCTGACCGCCGCTTTCGGCATAAAAAACGGTTTTATCAAGAACTATAACAGCATTTGCGCCCTCTGATAGAGTACCGACATGCTCTACCTCGCTTACAATATCGAGTACCGAAGCTTCGCAGGTTTCCTCTGTATAACCCAAAAACTCGGTAGAGGGTATATTTTCAAAGGCTATACCGTCGCTCTTCCAGCTCTCCCCGTCAGAGGATTTCCGAGCATTACGCGCCTTTTGGCGTTGTTCGTTCATAAGCTCTTTAAATCTATCCTCGTCAACCGTCATACCCTTTTCAGCCAAAATATCCTTAGTAAGGTCAAGCTGAAAACCGTAGGTATCGTAAAGCTTGAACGCATCGTCACCCGAAAGCATACCGCCCTTGGCTGTAAGACCCTCCAGCATATTTAAGCCTTGGTCAATGGTTTTATTAAAGCTTGCTTCCTCGTTATTGATAACCTTGGTAATAAGCTCTTTCTTTTCAATAAGCTCAGGATATCCGGCTTTGTTTTCTTCTATTACAGCGTCACAAAGCTCCATAAAGAAGGGACGGTTAATTCCAATAAGCTTACCGTGGCGCACTGCTCTGCGGATAATACGGCGCAGTACATATCCTCTGCCCTCATTAGAGGGGATTATACCGTCGCTTATCATAAAGGTTGCGGCACGAGCATGGTCAGTTATAGCGCGGATAGAAATATCGGTGCTTGCATCCTTGCCGTATTCCTTGCCGGAAATAGCACACACCTTATCAAGAATATTGCGGATAGAGTCAACCTCAAACATATTGTCAACCCCCTGCATAACGCAGGCAAGGCGCTCAAGACCCATACCGGTATCAATATTTTTATGCTCAAGCTCGGTATAAGTGCCGTCCCCCATATTGTTAAACTGGGAGAAAACATTGTTCCAGATTTCCATATAACGGTCACAGTCACAACCGGGCTTGCAGTCGGGTGAGCCGCAACCGTATTTCTCGCCGCGGTCAAAATAAATCTCACTGCAGGGTCCGCAGGGGCCTGTACCGTGCTCCCAGAAGTTGTCGGCTTTACCGAGTCTTACTATATGTTCCTCCGGTACACCTATAACATCGCGCCAGATAGCGTAAGCCTCATCGTCCTCCTCATAAACAGAGGGCCAAAGCAAATCTTCGGGAATTTCCAAGGTTTTGGTTAAAAACTCCCAAGCCCACGGAATTGCCTCGTTCTTGAAATAATCTCCAAATGAGAAATTTCCAAGCATTTCAAAGTATGTACCGTGTCTTGCAGTATGACCGACACGCTCAAGGTCGGGCGTGCGGATACATTTCTGGCAGGTAGTAACACGGTTTCTCGGGGGAGTTACCTCCCCTGTGAAATACTTCTTCATCGGCGCCATTCCTGAGTTTATCAGCAGCAGTGACTTATCGTTGTTAGGCACAAGCGAAAAGCTGCCTAAGCGCAGATGACCCTTACTCTCAAAAAATGATAAATATTTTTCTCTTAAATCGTTTAGCGAGGTCCATTCCATAAACTATACATCCTTAAAAATAATTTAATTAATTATATACTTTAGTAAAATATTTGTCAACAAAACTACACGGTTTCAACCTTTATCATATTCGTGTTTCCGCTTTTTCCGTTGGTCATTCCGCCGGTAATTACGATTTTATCATCCTTTTCGAGGTCGAACGTGGATTTTGCAAGCTTTAATGCAGTATAGAACAAAACATCGGTTGAATTGAAGTTTTCGCACATAACCGGAGTTACTCCCCAAGAAAGAGCCAGCTTTCTCCAGGTTTTTTCATCGGTTGTAAGACCCATTATATCTACAGGCGGACGGAAACGCGAGATCATACGCGCCGTCATACCCGAAAGCGAGCAAACGGCAATACCCTTTGCTTTAATATCAATAGCCATTCCGCAGGTTGCGTGGGAAATAGCATCCAATGTGTTCTTGATTTTAAAGGAGCTTGTTAAAAATCTCTTTTCATAATGAATATTATTTTCGGTGCACTCTGCTATTCTCGCCATTGTTTCAACCGAAAGCACCGGATATTTTCCGGCGGCGGTCTCGCCCGAAAGCATTATAGCGCTTGTCCCGTCATAAACAGCGTTTGCAACGTCGGAAATCTCAGCTCTGGTGGGTCTGGGATTATGAATCATTGATTCAAGCATTTCTGTTGCAGTTATTGCTCGCTTTCCAAGCATACGGCAGGTGGTAATAATGTGTTTCTGAAGTGCAGGCAGCTCCTCAAAAGGAATTTCAACACCCATATCTCCGCGCGCTACCATTATGCCGTCCGATTCGTGACAAATTTCCTCAATATTATCAACACCGCTACGGTTTTCTATCTTTGCGATAAGGTCTATTCCGCTGATATTGTTTTCATCAAGGAAATTTCTGATATCGCGCATATCCTGAGCACAGGAAACAAAAGAACAGGCTATAAAATCAACTCCGTTTTCGGCGCCGAAAAGTATATCCTTTTTATCCTGTTCGCTCAAATATTTTTGTTTAAGCGTTTTATTCGGGAAGCTCATACTCTTGCGGTCCGAAAGCTCACCGCCGATAATTACCTCGCAAACGGTATCGGTATCGGTAAGCTCCTTAACTTCAAAAGTAAGAAGACCGTTATTAAGCAAAATTTTATCTCCAACGCATAAATCAGAGGAAAGACCCTTGTAGTTTACCGAAACCTTCGTTTCGTCACCCTCAACCTCATTGGCGGTAAAGGTAAATGTATCACCGTCATTAAGAAAAACCTTACCGTTTTTAAAGGTTTTAATACGGTATTCCGGACCCTTCGTATCAAGTAAAATAGCCACAGGAAGTCCCAACTTTTCCCTAACCTTTTTTACAAGCTCTATCCTCGCCTTATGCTCAGCATAGGTTGAATGTGAAAAGTTCATACGGGCAACATTCATTCCCGCAAGACACATTTTGGTTATAGTCTCTTCATCAGAGCAGGCAGGACCCAGCGTACATACAATTTTAGTTTTTCTCATAATCTTTTACCTCGGAAAATAAAAATTCTAACATCTTATTTTACTATATTTACCATAAAAAAACAATAGTAATAAATGATATTTTACTTAAAAAATAAAACCGATACACAAAGCATCGGTTTTTGTTGCAGAAAATTTATTGCTCCATCTGCTTGCCCAAAAAAGCCGCGGCAACACCGGCGAGCTTTACATCGCTGTCGGTAGGCTTAGCACAGTTATCATTTGTGGCAAGAATAACCGCTCCGCTCACATCACCCGATGTTATAATCGGTGACGCAACGCAGATGTTGCGGCGAATACCCTCTATAGCATATTCACCGTCACCGTTTTCGTGGCTTACACTGCGCCTCGTCTCCATAATCTCCTCAACAGCAGGTGTAATTCTTCTCTCAAGCGCCTCTTTTTTTGATATCCCGGCCGCCGCAACACAATGATCCCTATCGGTAATAAAAACCGTGAGATTGGTAGCAGAGGCAAGAGCGTCCGCATACTGCGAAGCAAAACCAGAAAGCTCCCCTATCGGCGAATACTTTTTAAATATAACCTCTCCGCCTGCATCTGTGTATATTTCCAATGGGTC
>JAFUPX010000043.1 GCA_017472575.1 Clostridia bacterium
ACATCTTGATTCATTTAATAAATCTACTTGTGATATCTGCCTGCTGACAAAAACTTTTTTACCTTTTTCATCAATATCAGGTGTGATTAATTTTTTTAACAAAGACAATTCTTTTAATGTCAAGTGTTTAGTTTCTTTGATTTTCGCAACATGATCTTTAACACAATTTTTTTCTTCTTTTAAAATATCATTTTCCATGATTAACTCTCCCAAATATTTTAATACATACATTTTAAAACATAAATCCACAAAAGTCAACATATAATTCCATACATATAAACACTTACAAATGTTAAACTAACACTATATTTGTGGAAAGAGGTATATGCATGCGTGACTTTTCGGAGATTGCAAAGGAATTAAGATTATCTAAAAACTTAACTCAGTCTCAATTAGCAGAACGACTTTGGGTTAAAAAGTCTATTATATCAGCCTATGAAACCGATGCCAGACCGCCGAGTCTTGATATGCTTATCAAGTACGCAAAAGAGTTTCATGTTTCCACAGATTATTTATTAGGAATCGAATCAAACAAAACAATTAATGTAAACGGTCTAACTGATACGCAAATAAATACCCTTAATAGCCTTGTGAATGAATTTTTAAAGGCAAATAAGGAATAAATATTATAATAATTAAACCCTGCTGTAGCCTGATTTAAGGGCATATAGCAGGGTTGTTTTTATCAGAAACAAAATTCACTATTGACAAATTACGGAAAGTTGTGTATAATAAAGATACGACAATTCCTTAAAGTTGTGTATTCCACGAGAAGGGTGTTCTGTTATGATTGAAAGAAAACAATATTTAAAAATACTTATAGACGAAAGCGAAAACAATAAGATTAAAGTTCTAACCGGTCTTCAAGGGGTTGGTAAATCCTATTTATTAGAAAAGATTTTTCAACCATATTTAATTAAATCAGGTATAGACTCATCTTTACTTTTATATTTAGATTTACAAAAAAAGAAATATTCTAATCTAAATACTGTTGAAAAAATTATGAGTTATTTATCAGAACAAATCGATAAAGAAAATAGATACTATATCTTTATTGACGAAATAATGCAGATTTCAGATTATGAAGACTTGTTTGAAGCACTTTCGAATATTGAGAATGCCCAGATATATGTTACAGAAAGTAATAATGAAATAATCACATCAGAGATGAAAGTGCGTTATTCTAATAAATTAAGTGAAATATATATTGCTCCACTTTCTTATAAAGAGTTTAAAGCTTTATATTCAGACCAAATAGATGATTATTCCATTTTAAAAGAGTATATTGCATTTGGCGGTATGCCCGAATTAAAAAAATGCAAATCAACTAAAGAAAGAGAAGATTACTTAACTGCATTAATGGATTCGATTTTACAAAAAGTATTAAAAAGCAATAAAGTTTATTATGAAGAATCTTTTCTGGCTTTGGTAAATCTGATGGCAAAGCATTTTGGAGAATTTGGACATATCTACGAAATTGAAGATATCATGCGAAAATCCGATGATCAAGTAACGGATAAAACTTTGAAAATATATGAAAATTATTTAATTAAATCGTACTTACTGCATCAAATTAATTCTTATGATATAAAGAAGAAGCGAACAACAAGGACAACAAAATTCTTTTTTACCGATAATGGCTTATTAGGAGCAAAAAACAATTTTGAAAGAAATGATATTAAGAAGATTTCCGCAGTTGTGCTTAATGAATTATTGTTGAGAAAATATGAAGTTTTCTCAGGAAAGTTAGAAACTTTTTATCGTGGTGGTGACGGTAAGACATCTCGTAAATATATGAGTATTTCTTTTGTGGTAAAACAATCAGATGGAAGATTATGTTATTTAGATATCACTTCTAATACTCCCGAATACATAAAAGAATGTTCTAAAAAGTTTTCATATATTAGAGATTCGTTTAAAAAAATAATTCTTGTTATGGATACTTGTGAAACATATTTTGATGAGAAAGGGGTGGTTGTTATGAGTGTAACAAACTTTTTATTGAATGAAAATAGTTTGGATATATAACTTCCGATTATGTACCAATTATTGGGAAGTAATATAAAATGCTGTGTCATCCCTTTTTGAAAAATAGTCTCTTAACCTATGTCAATTTGTCCATTAAAATAGAGACATTTTCACCAAATTGGATGACAAGTTGTCAAAAAAGAATCCCAATATTTCATCCAATAATAAAAGAATAGTAGAGTAAAATAAAGAATAGTAAATAACAAAAAAGTAATAAGAATTTAATCTTCCTTTGGAAGATTAGCGGGACACTACTTTTTGAAACACTCTAAATTAAGAACATTGTCATTGGAGAGGGACACCAAAAACTACTACATTATTATACGAGGAGGAATCTAATGAAAAAAGATTCCATAATGTTAGAAAGTGAAAAATTTATAAATCATGATATATATCCGGAATATACTCCGATAGATTTCGAGAGTTATTTTAGTGAACTTTCAAAAAAGCATCTAATTAAGAAAAATACTTATACAGTTCGGTATCATGCGATGAATATCTTGATAGATGAATATAAATTTTCAACTAATAATTACGAAGAGATAATTAATATTACTAATGAGCATATAAATTTATTGTGCTATTTGATAAGCTACAGTTTAGGTAATGCATGTGCTAACTATACTGTTTATTGGGGAAGCAATAAAACTGTTGCTAATGACCTTGGAGTATCTACAAAATCTATACAACGTTGGTTGGTAGATTTACAAAAAATTGAGTTTGTAAAGATTGTAAGACCAAGTGGATCGGAAAGATTTGTATACATAAATTATGGTAAAATTAAGAAAACCATTGACGATAAATTGAATATAACAGAGAAGAGAATTTATATCCCAGACGAACTTAAAATCGCAGTAAATATGTTTGTAAACAAAGAGTTAATACCAAAAGATGAAGCAGAGAAATATTTAAATTTCTTAATAAATCAATATGACCTTAAATGTTCAATGGGTCAAATACTTAATTTTGAAAAATATATATTATTATTAGCCGATAAGCTAAATATAGATTTAGATACATATCGTAAATACTTTGATATATTGATAAAAACTTATAATATGAAGAAAAACCAAAATAATATATCTGACTAAAGCAACAGTAATTAAAATAATTTTAGACGATGCCCTACGCCGATTCTTTACTTTTCATCAGTGTAGGTAAAATATAGGGAGAGATGATAACTATGATAGAAAAGTATAATCAAACATTAAATTTAAATATGAACAGTACACCTCGAATTAGAACGATTCCTAAAGCGTATGACGAGATTAAAAAACTCGATAAAGATACATCTTTTACACTGAGAGCACTACGCAGAATGTGTGCAAATGGGGATATACCAACAGTAAAGGTTGGAAATAAAACTCTAATAAATGTTGATTTATTAATACGCACATTATCGTGTGACAATGAAACCGTCTGTGTTCTTTAAATCAGAAGGAGTTAAAGAACATGGCTACAATAAAATTGAGAAAAAATAAAACGGGTGAGTTATCTTTTTTAATCAGGGTTTCTCTTGGTTATGATAACCAAAATAAACAGATAATTAAATCTATGACTTACAAACCCGAAAAGGAGTTGACTGAAAGGCAAGCAAAAAAAGAGGCACAGAGACGAGCGTTAATATTTGAGGAAGAATGTAAAGCCTATAACCTAAGCAACAGGCGTGTAAAATTTCAAGTTTTAGCAGATGAGTGGTTACATTTAATTGAACAAACGCAAGAAATGAAACCATCAACTGTTGTTAGACTTAAAGCTATGAAAGAGCGAACATATAATGCTTTTGGTAATACTTATGTTGATAAAATTACATATCGACAAATTCAATGCTTTATACTTGATTTGTCTAAAGACGGAGTAAACCAAAGAACCGGCAAAGGGCTTTCGCAAAAAACACAGAAACATTATTTGACGTTTATAAGTGATGTTATGAAATACGCACTGAAATGCGGTTATGTTTCTTCAAACCCGTGCAAAGATATATCGGTAGTTAAAACTGTAAGCAAAGAAAAGGATATTTATTCTTTGGATGAACTAAAGCTGCTATTAACAAAAATTAACGAGAGAGCGGATACGGATTATAAAGTATTCTTTAATTTGTTGGCCTATTGTGGTATAAGACGCGGAGAAGCTCTTGGTATTGAATATAAAGACATTGATTTTGATACCGGAATGGTTTCTATAGTAAGAACTTCAAATTACAATGCAGAAAAAGGCGTCTATACAAGCACTCCTAAAACAGATACAAGCTATAGAGATCTTTTACTACAAGCTAATATTCTTGATTTAATTAAAAAATTAAGAGCAGAACAGCAAGAGAAAGCCGATAAGTTGGGTGATTTGTGGGTGGAAAATGACAGATTATTTGTAACTTGGTGTGGTAAGCCAATGCATCCAAACACACCTTATACTTGGTTAGAGCGGTTTTGTAAAAATGAAGGAATACCCTTTAAAGGATTACATAGTTTCAGACACTCTGTAGCAACACAAGCTATTACTAATGGAGTAGATGTGAAAACTGTATCAGCAATTTTGGGTCACAGCCAAACAAGTACTACGTTGAACATTTATGCTCATGCTGTTCAAAAATCAAATGTAAACGCATTAAATTTAATGGCAGGATTACTTGAAAATTTTTAAAATAAAGGACTCAGTAAAGGACACAAGTGTTTTCAGGCAAAAAGAAAACCTTACAAGTGGCTTTGTTAAGCCATTTGTAAGGTCTCAAAGATGGTGCGAGTGACGGGACTTGAACCCGTACGTCGTGGACACACGCCCCTCAAACGTGCCTGTCTGCCTATTCCAGCACACTCGCAAATTTATCGTGCCAGATTATTATATCACCGACACCTTTACTTGTCAACTAAAAATTTACTTTTTTCAAAAAAATTTCAGCCGGAATAAAATCCGGCTGAAAACATACTTATTTTCCTAAAATTTTAAGATACTCCTTATACGGTGCTTCCCATTCCTGCGAATTTTCGGGAGTATATCTTGCAAGGTCAGTAGAGTTTGAAACTACCTTTCTTATTTCTTTGAGGTCCTTTATCTCGCCAAGGGCTGTATAAGCAACGGCAATGTTACCCATAACCGTAGCCTCAGAGGGTCCTGCCAGAACTTCAACTCCGCAGGCATCAGCGGCAAGTCTGCAAAGAAGTGTATCTTTTATTCCGCCGCCGAGAACATTTATACTCTTATACTGCTTATTTCCAAGCTTGCAAAGCGCCTCAAAGGTATACTTATACTTCATTGCAAGACTCTGATAAATACAGCGCATTATTTCGCCGCGGGTTTTGGGAACATACTGCCCTGTCTGTTCGCAGAACTTCACTACCCTCTTAGGCAGATTTCCTGCTGTTTCAAACATCGGATTATCTACATCTATAAAGCACTTAAACGGCTCTGCTGCCAACGCTTCCTTTTCAAGCTGGTTAAAGCTCACATCCTCGCCCTCGCGTTTCCACTGCCTGCGAGATTCCTGAATAAGCCAAAGACCCATTATGTTCTTTAAAAATCTTGTTGTTCCGTTATAGCCGCCCTCGTTTGTGAACTGGAAGTCCTCTGCCTCTTTGGAAATTATAGGGGTATCGTTTTCAATTCCAAAAAGGCTCCATGTACCACAGCTTATGTATACGAAATCCTCTGAGCTGCTCGGAGTTGCCGCAACAGCGGAGGCTGTATCATGTCCGCATACAGCAATAACCGGCACCTTTTCACAGCCTAATTCTTCGCATATATCGTCCGACAGCATACCGAATACCTCACCGCCCTGAACTATAGGAGCGAAAATATTTTTAGGTAAGCCTAAGCGGTTGATAATATCAAAGTTCCAATCATTTTTATAGGGATCATAAAGGTTAGTGGTTGAAGCGATGCTTGCCTCCTCCTTCATTTCGCCTGTAAGCATATAAGCGAAAAGGTCAGGCATAAGGAGAATTTTCTCGGTGCGTTCTAACAGCTCAGGCTCCTTTAATTTTAAATACATAAGCTGATAAATTGTGTTGATACGCATTGTTTGGGTACCGGTGAGCTTATAAAGCTCGTCTTTAGGAACGATTTTGAAAACCTCTTCGAGCATACCCTCGGTTCTTGTGTCACGGTAGTGAACAGGGTTTGCGAGAAGATTTCCGTTTTTATCAAGCATACCGAAATCAACACCCCAAGTGTCGATACCGATAGCGTCAAACCCGCCGTCATTAACAGCTTTGGTTATACCGGTTTTGATTTCAAAGAAAAGCCTTAAAACATCCCAGTACATTCTGCCTCGTAAAATAACCGTATCATTGCTGAAACGGTGAATTTCGCGAATGGTAATTTTCTCTCCGTCAAACTCGGAAAGCATTGCTCTGCCCGAGGAAGCGCCGAAGTCGAAAGATAGTATTTTTTTCATATGTATATTCTCCTTAAAAGAGTAATTTCATAATTTATTATAACAAAGTTTTTTAGGATTGTCTACTGCTACTTGCCATATTTTTTTATAGGATATATAATAATATGGGGTGAAAAAATGGAACAAAACCTACTTGATGTTTTAAAAAAGTCCGAAAAACCGATTGTGCTTTACGGTATGGGCAACGGTGCGGATAAAATTGCAGACCGGCTTTCAAAGGAAAACATAAAAATTTCAGGTGTTTTTGCAAGTGACGGGTTTGTCCGCAAAAAGCTTTTCCGCGGTTTCCCTCTTACAAGCTACGGCGAGCTTAAAGAAAGCTTTAAGGATATGATAATATTAGTCTGCTTCGGCAGTAACAGACCTGAGGTTTTAGAAAATATAAACCGTTTACAAAGCGAACAGGAGCTTTATGTTCCCGAGGTTCCGGTTTACGGAAACGGACTTTTCACAAGGGAATTTGTTTATGAAAATAAGGATAGGTTTAAAAAAATATATTCCCTTTTAGCCGATGAAAAATCAAGGCAGACCTTTGAAAAGCTGATAGATTACAAAATCAGCGGAAAGACTCAGTATCTTTTTGACTGTGAAGTATCACCAAGTGAGCCATATAATAGCTTTTTATATCTTACCGAAAGTGAAATCTTTGTTGACCTCGGTGCCTATAACGGCGACACTGTAAAAGAGTTTATCTTCCGAACAAATGGGGGCTATAGCGCAATTTATGCCGCAGAACCGGACATTAAAAGCTTTAAAAAGCTCACTCTTAACACATCAGATTTTGAAAATATACATTTATTTAACGCTTGCATAACCGAAAAAAGCGGAACTGTTAGCTTTTCAATGGGGTCAGGACGCGGTTCAAGCAAGGGCGGCGAAACCGAAACAGCAGCACTTTGCGTTGATGATATGCTTTTCGGCATAAAGCCCACTTTTATAAAATACGATGTTGAGGGTGAAGAAATAAACGCAATTAGGGGTGCTGAAAAAACTATCCAAGCACACAAGCCTAAAATGCTGATTTCTGCATATCACCGTAACGACGACCTGCTGACAATCCCCGAGGAAGTATTAAAATTGAGGGATGACTACAAGATTTATTTAAGACATTTCCCCTATCTTCCTGCATGGGATACTAATTATTATTTTATTTAAATCTTTACTTACTTAAATATGTATGTTAAAATATAACTTGCGACACAGTTTAATATTCTGATTTACGGGCATACTTTCAGCAAAAACGTATGCTCAGGCTTTTCATTTCCCGTAATCGGAATGAACTGTGTCGCAACAGAACCTTGGCTGCGTTTTTCGGTGCGCAGCTACGGCTGCGCACTTTTTTCATAAGGAGGAAAATATGAAACTTGAATTAAAAAACATCACAAAAAGCTTTGGAGAAAAGCGGGTGCTTAACGGTGTTTCCTTTACGGCTTACAGCGGAAAGGCATTTGGTCTTCTCGGAAGAAACGGTGCCGGAAAAACCACAAGCATAAGAATACTTATGAATGTTTTTCCATCCGACGGGGGAGAAATTTTTATTGACGGCTCTCCTATAGACTATTCGCGGATTAAAATAGGATATCTGCCCGAGGAGCGAGGTCTCTACCCCAAAAAGAAAATTATCGACCAGCTTATCTACTTTGCCAAGCTTAACGGACTAAAGACAAATGATGCGGTAAAGGCGGTAGATTTCTGGCTTGACCGTCTTAATATGACAGAGCACCGTAACAAAAGACTTGATACACTCTCTAAAGGCAATCAGCAGAAAATTCAGCTAATAACTGCTCTTGCACACAATCCCGATATTATCATACTTGACGAGCCGTTTTCAGGTCTTGACCCCGTTAACGCAATGCTGCTTAAGGATATTGTAAAGGAGCAGATTGCGTTGGGTAAAATTCTGCTATTTTCAAGCCATCAAATGAGCTATATCGAGGAATTCTGCGACAGTATAGCTATTTTAAGTGAGGGAAAGGCCGTGCTTACAGGCGAGCTTAATGATATAAAGCGAAATTACATAAGAGATAAGCTCGTTATCCGTTCAAGCAAGCTTGACGAAATATCAAAGGAATTTTCCTGTAATTCACTTACAGACAACGACGAGTTAATTATACATCTTGCTTCTCCTGAAGAAAAACAGGCAGTTATGAAGAAATTGACTGAAAAATATGATATTGACGAAATAAAGGTTTTTGAGCCTTCCTTGAATGATATATTTGTTGAATACGCGGGAGGTAAAGAAAATGAAACAGTTTAAAACAATACTTAATTTCGAGTTCAAGAATTATTTTAAAAATAAATCCTTTGTCGGGATAACCTTATTTATGGCATTGCTTATAGCAGTTGTTATGTTTTTCCCGAGAATTTCCGAGCAATTTAAAGATACGCAAACAACAGCTTTGGAGGACAAAGCGGTTATGCTTATTCTCGACAATGCTTTCGGAGGCGGCGAGACAATAAAACAGACTTTTGAGACTTCCTTTCCTGATTATAATGTTTTACTGACCAAAAAAAATATTTCCGAGATAAAATCAGAAATAAAATCCGAAGAGGCTGAATGTGCTTTTATAATCACCTCTCCTACCTCATATACATATCTTGTAAACAATCTTTCTATGTATGACAGCAATACGGCTATAGCAGACGGACTGCTAACTCAAATTTACCGTATGAACAAAATAATTGAAGCAGGTATTCCCTATGAGACCGCGGCAGACTTACTATCTGCGGATATAACCCACGAAACTGAAAATCTGGGAAAGGACCAAACGCAGAACTTTTTCTACACCTACATAATGATTTTCGCACTTTATATGGTTATTTTGCTTTACGGGCAAATGGTTGCAACAAATGTAGCTACAGAGAAAAGCTCGAGAGCTATGGAACTTCTTATAACCAGCGCAAAGCCTGTAAGTATGATGTTTGGAAAGGTTATAGCCTCCTGCCTTGCAGGACTTATTCAGCTTGTTGCGGTTTTCGGTTCTGCATATGTATTCTATAATCTTAACAAATCCCACTGGAAGGATAATATGATCATATCCTCCATTTTTGATATGCCGCTGAGCTTACTTATATATATGCTTATCTTCTTTGTTCTCGGCTTCTTTATTTACGCATTTCTCTACGGTGCAATCGGTTCAACAGCCTCAAAGCTTGAAGATATTAATACCTCAGTCATGCCGCTTACAATGCTGTTTATCGTAGCATTTATGGTTGTTATGTTCTCAATGGCGGGAGGCAGAGTTGATAATATCGCAATGCTCGTCTGTTCATATATACCCTTTACCTCACCTATGGCGATGTTCACAAGAATTGCTATGAGTACGGTACCGATATACGAAATAATTATCTCTATTGCAATACTTATTGCATCTGTTATCGGAGTAGGAATTATTTCCGCCAAGATTTACAGAGTAGGTGTTTTGCTCTACGGAACAACACCTAAGCTTAGTTCAATTTTAAAAGCTATTAAAAAAGCATAAACTAAAAGCCGGACAGTTAAGTCCGGCTTTATGTATTTATTAAACACTCTGCTTTTTTATACCGAATATCATTCTCAGAATTCCGCCTAAAAATTTGGGACTTTTAATAAGTACAACCTTCATAGAATTACCTCCGTTAACACTTAGAGCATGAGCAGCCGAGTATTATTACCCAGATTGCCAATACCGCTATCAGAAACCTAGGAGGGCAAAAGCAGCTTATTAAAAGCCCTGCGGCAAAGGTTACCGCAAGCAGACCCTTGTTTATTGTAAAGCGTCTTCTCATTTTGTTTCCCCCTAAGAAATCTTACATTACATTATATCGGGGAAAATAAAAATTGTTACTTCTTTTTATAATTCGCGGCTTCCCAAGGCTTTAATTCCTTTAATTCCTCAAATAATTCTTTATATGAGTTATGGCGGCTTTGCTCAATTTTACCTTCCTTTATTGCCGATAAAACTCCGCAGCCCGCCTCACAGGTATGCGTACAGGAGGAAAAACGGCAGTTATCCGTATAATCCGCAAAATCAGGAAAGCAGTCGGCAAGCTGCTCCTTAAAGCCGTAGTCCTTACCGTCATACTCAATTGATGAAAATCCAGGCGTATCGGCTACATAACCGTTAAGCGTGGGAATAAGCTCGGTATGCCTTGTGGTATGCCTTCCTCTGCCTAATTTTTCGCTAACATTTCCTGTTGCTATTTCCATACCGAAAAGAACATTCAAAAGGCTTGACTTTCCAACGCCCGAATTTCCCGTAAAAGCGCTTACGCACCCATCAAGTTCTTTCTTTAAGCCGTCAATTCCCTCACCTGTAGCGGCGGAAACGGTATATGTTTTAAAGCCTGAATTTTTATATATGCGCTCAAAGGAAGAAAACGAACCCATATCGCATTTATTAAATACGATTATCGGCTCAATACCGTTGTAAACCGCTATGGCGGTTAATCTGTCGATAACTCCTGTGTTAGGGGCAGGAGTTGAAAATGATGAGATTATAAACAGCTTTTCTATATTAGCAACAGCAGGTCTGTAAAGGCAGGATTTGCGTTCCTTTATTTCCTCAACAACTCCGTGAGAGCTGTCTAAAACGGAAATTTCCGCATAATCACCAACCAAAGGGGAAATTCCGCTCTTGCGGAAATTCCCCCTTGCTTTACATTCATAGGTTTTACCGCCGCAATTAACATAGTAAAAACCGGATAGTGCTTTAATTATAATTCCTGTCATAGATTATTCTGCCGAGCTGATATTAGAGCTTGTATCGGTCTTCTTTTCATAGGTTGCGGTCATAGAAACCTTGCTCCATTTTCCGGTTTTGCAATCAACCTTAATCTTGATATACTTACCGTATTTATTTCCGTCATTAGTAAGCTCAACAACTAATGTCTTAGAAGTATCGGTGGTTTTAAGACCCTTAAAGGTATATTCCCCAGCCTCGTTTATATTTATCTTGCCGCTCTCTGCCAAAAGCTGACCGTTTTCCCAAAGGGAGACCATACCTGTATCAT
Source organism: Clostridia bacterium (assembly GCA_017472575.1). Classification (GTDB taxonomy): domain Bacteria; phylum Bacillota; class Clostridia; order Oscillospirales; family Acutalibacteraceae; genus UBA737. The sequence goes on from JAFUPX010000043.1 coordinate 11,411, forward strand.
AAGCATAATCATCAGGTAACGGAACGGTTACATCAAAGGTGTATTCCTTTACATTTACCTTTCCTGAGCTTACATAGATAACAACTGTTGTTCCCTCGGGAACCTGAGAACCGCCGTATGCCGGATCCTGAGACATTACATACCCCTTAGGATACTCAGTCTCGCCCTCTTCGATATCCTTTTCCTTAACCTCGCATACAAGACCCTTTGATTCAAGGCTTTTCTTTGCGTCATCCTGTTTCAAGCCTATAACATTTGGAATATCAACATTTTTAACAGGCTTTCCTGTACTTACATATACAGTTATCTCTGCACCCTCCGCAACAACGGTTGTTCTGGCAGGCTCGGTTTTTATTACAAGACCTGCTTCAACATCCTCGCTGGTAGCCTCAGAAATAATGGTTTTAAATCCGTTTGATTTAAGCTCGGAAACTGCGGCAGACTCGGTTTTACCGTAAACATCGGGAACCTTTTTTGTAACCTCGCCCATACTTACATAAATGGTAATCTCCGCACCTTTTTTAAGCTTTTCTCCTGCGGTTTGGGATTGGTCAAATACAAAACCGAAATCATAATCAGAGTTATTGTCCCATTCCTCATTTATATCAAACTGCTCGTTATATTCATCGTTTTCCTTGATTTCTTCAAGCGTCATTCCTACAAAATCAGGACATTCAATTTCCTCGCCTGTGCTTGAGAATAGCTTTGGAACGAACATAACAGCAAGAACTATTATAGCTACAACCAGTGTTGCCGCAATACCTGCGAGAATAGGTATAATATTGCTCTTTTCGTTTATATCCTCCTCAGGCTTTGCCTCAGCCTTCTTTACAGGCTCTTCACCGCCCACAAACTTTGTTGGAGAATTGTCTATAAAATAAGTATAACCGAAGGTTGCGGACGGATCCTTACGGAACTGGTCTAAATCGCAAAGCATTTCGGAAGCCGAACGATAACGGCGCTCAGGGTTTTTCTGCATAGCGTGCATTGTGATTTGTTCAAGACCCAACGGTATAGAGCCGTTTATTTCGGTAGGAAGCTGTGGGTCGCGCTGTAGCTGCATAATTGCAACCGAAACTGCACTCTCAGCCTGAAACGGCAGTTGACCTGTTATCATTTCGTAAAGCATAACGCCTACGGAATAAACGTCAGCCTTTTCGTCAGTCTTCTCTCCTCTTGCCTGCTCGGGGCTTATATAGTGAACAGACCCTATAGCCTTATCTGTAATAGTTCTCTGCTCGCTTCTGGCAAATCTGGCAATACCGAAATCGGTAACCTTTATAGTACCGTCAGGCAAAACCATAATATTCTGCGGCTTAACATCGCGGTGTACTATTCCCTTATCGTGAGCGTGCTGAAGACCCTTCAAAATTTGGAGGGTAAAGTGAACCGCATCCTTCCAGCGCAGACTTCCCTGATGCTCGATATACTCCTTAAGGGTTATACCGTCAATATACTCCATAACGATATACTGAATAAGGTCACCAAAGCTTACATCGTAAACCTTAACGATATTCGGGTGAGAAAGCATAGCAATCGCCTTAGACTCATTCTTAAATCGGCGGACAAACTCCTCGTTTGAAACAAATTCCTCTTTTAGAATTTTGATAGCAACGGTTCTGTTCTCCTGATTATCGTGAGCCTTGTAAACAACCGCCATTCCTCCAACGCCGATTATCTCCTGTATTTCGTAGCGGCCGTCAAGCCTTTTTCCTACAAACTTATCCATAAAGCACTTATCCTTCCTTTGTTAGAATTACGACGGTTATATTATCATTTCCGCCGCCCGTATTTGCCAGATTTACGAGTTTATCCGCAACTAAGGCAATTTCGGTGTCTTTGAATATTTTGTATATATCCTGTGTTTCCACAAAATTTGTAAGTCCGTCGGTGCATAAAAGCAACGAGTCTCCTTTTTTAAGAGTAACCTCATCGCAGTCTGCACTTACATCCTCTTCCGCGCCTATCGCTCTTGTAATAACATTTTTTCTCGGATGGAATTTTGCCTCCTCCAAGGAGAGCTTTCCGCTCTCTATAAGCGACTGCACAACCGAATGATCTCTGGTTATCTGGGTTACATTCTCACCTATCAGATAAGCTCGGCTGTCCCCCACATGGGCGATAACCGCCGTATCAGACGAAACAACCGCCGCAACAGCCGTTGTTCCCATTCCTGCAAGCTCGGGATTTTTAAGAGACATATCATATATTTCGATGTTTGCATTTATAATCGCACTTCGCAGCATTTTCATAAGAGAGTCTGAGTCCATACTCTTACGAAAGGACTTGATAATATAATCGGAAATAAATTTAACAGCCGTTTCGCTGGCAAGCTTTCCTGCATTTGCTCCGCCCATACCGTCACACACAACGGCAAAAACAGTCTCATCGTTTAGTTTGCCGGCAAGAAAAGCGTCCTGATTGTCAGTTCTTACTCTTCCAACATCGGTTTTACTGAATATCTGCATTTTTTATCCCCTCACTTTCCTGTCTTCTTAATTGACCGCAGGATGCCTCAATATCGGCTCCCAGCGTTCGCCTTACTGTTGCGTTAAGACCCTTGCTTATCAGTAATTTCTGAAAATGCAGTATTTTATTCCTATCCGGCTTTTTAAAGCTGTTTTCCTTAACGGGATTTGCCGGAATAAGATTAATATGGCACATTATGCCCTTTAAAATTTCCGAAAGCCGCTCAGCACATTCGTTGCTGTTATTAACACTCTCGATTAGCGCATATTCAAAGGAAATTCGCCTTGTAGTCTGTTTTTGATACTCCTTGCAGGCATCGAGCAATTCCTTTATATTCCATTTTTTATTTACACGCATTATACTGCTTCGCATATCGTCAAACGGAGCGTGCAGTGATATTGAAAGGGTTATCGGAAAATTATATTCTTTTAGCCGCTTTATACCGCTTACAACTCCCGAGGTTGAAAGAGATATATGCCTGAGTCCTATGTTCATCCCCTTTTCATTGCTTACAAGCTTTAAAAAGCGGATACTGTTATCAAAATTATCAAGCGGCTCTCCCATACCCATCATAACAACATTTGATACCCTGATGCCGTTATCTCTCTGAGCTTCGGTTAGCTGCGAGAGCATTTCTGAGGCTGTGAGATTTCGCTTTAAGCCGTTAAGACCCGATGCGCAGAAGCTGCATCCCATACGGCATCCCACCTGAGTTGAGATACATACGGTATAGCCGTGCTCGTATTTCATCAGTACAGATTCTATATACTCGCCGTCACAAAGGCGGTATAGGTATTTTACAGTCCCGTCTATTTTAGAAACAAGCCTTCTTGCTATCTCTACACCTGCAATATAGGTTTTCTCTCTTAGGATATTTCGAAGCGCAATGGGAATATCGGTCATTTCGTCAAAGTCCTTAACTCCCAAATGAAGCCATTTGAAGATTTGACCTGCTCTGAACTTAGGCTGACCAAGCTCTGCTAAAAACGAAGAAAGCTCCTCAGGCAGCATAGACTTAATATCAATTTTTTCCAAGGGCTTCCCCCCTCTTTCAGTCTTTGACTAATAATGCACAGTAAAATCCGTCTGTTTTATCTTTATGCGGCATATATGTGTGTTCATACCGCAGCGAGAAATCTCTATTATCTTTTAAAAATTTTTCAATTTGTTTTTCATTTTCCGATTTCCTTAAGGTACAGGTTGAATAAAGCAGCTTTCCTTTGCTTTTAAGATACTTTTTTGCGTTGTTTAAAATTTTTTGCTGTATATCCTCAAGGGAAGAAAAATCTTCAATCGGTTTGTACTTAATATCCGGCTTTCTTCGGATTATTCCAAGTCCCGAACAGGGCACATCACAGAGAATACAGTCAAATTCTCCGAGCTCAGGCTCAAAAGTGCCTGCATCCGCTGTTTTTGCGGTTATTATATCAAGACCAAGTCTTTCAGCACCCTTGGCAACAAGGCTTACCCTATGCTCATATAAATCACAGGCAACTATTTCGCCGCTGTTTTCCATAAGCTGGGCTAAGGTAAAGCTCTTTCCGCCGGGAGCGGCGCATATATCAAGTACTCTCTGACCTTTTTCAGGCTTTAACACCGAGCAAACAGTTTGAGACGCGGCATCCTGAACATGGAAATATCCTTCCTTAAAACCAATAAGAGCTTCAACGCTATCAGTTCCGGCTAAATCAAGAGAATTATCAATTACTCCGTTTTCCACCAAAACACCTTGTTTTTCCAAAACAGACTTTAGTTTTTCCAAGGTTGTTTTAACAGTATTAACTCTTATCGTAAGCGGCGGAGCCTTGAGAGTTTCCTCAAGGAAATTTACTGTATCATCAATTCCGTAATCCAAAACAAGGCTTTTAATTATCCATTCGGGACAGGAATATCTAACGCTTAAAGCCTCATTAAAGTTGCCGTTTGGAAGGCTTATCCCGTTTCTCAGTACATTCCTCAACACCGCATTAACAAAACCTGCGTTTCTGCTCTCTTTCGAGCGTTTTACAAGCTTTACCGCCTCGTCAACCGCTGAAAAATCAGGTACAGAATCCATATACATTATTTGGAAAAGTCCTGTTCTTAAAACCTCTGCCGTAAAGGGTGGGGTCTTTTTTAAAGGAGACTTTAAAAGCGAATTTAATATAAAATCTAAGGTTATCTGCCGCTCCAGCACTCCGTAAAAAAGTGCCGTTGCAAATATCTTTTCCTGATGCGTGGCATCGCTTTCCTTTAAAACTGAATTCAAGGTCAGATTTGAATAAGCATTATCCGTGTGAACCTTGAGCAAAGCCTTAACCGCAAGAAGTCTTGAATTAGCCATTGTTCACGCTCATTCCAAGTTCAACCCTATTTCCCCGCAGCATATTTTCAGCGCTCATCTGCTTTCCGCCCTCGGGGATAACCTCTAAAATTTTAAGACTTGTTCCCTCGCCGCAAGCAATAACCAAAGAATCGGTATTACCGATTACTGTTCCTGCTAAGGCTGAGGTATTTTCTCCCACAGCCGCTTTAACCACCTTTATTCTCTTTCCGTTTAAAAACAGAAAAGCGCAAGGCCAAGAATAGTAACCTCTAACCTCATTAAAGAGTTTAATTGCATTTTTATTAAAATCAAGCTGAGCCATTTCCTTTTTAATTATCGGAGCATAGCTTTCGCCTGTTTTGGGCTGTTTTGTTCTTTGTGCTGTGCCGTCAGCTATTTTTTGAACGGTAGAAACGAGAAGCTCGGCATTTAATACAGAAAGTCTCTCAAACAGCTCCTCTGCGGTTTCGTTTTCACCTATATCGGTCTCGACAGCTTCTATTATATCACCTGTATCAATACCTTCGTCCATATACATAGCGGTAACACCGGTTTTTTTCTCTCCGCTGATAATCGACCACTGTATCGGAGAAGCTCCCCTGTACTTAGGCAGCAACGAGGCATGACCGTTAAGACAGCCGAATTTCGGCAAATTAAGTATTTCTTTTGATAAAATTTTTCCGTAGGCTACAACAACTATTAGCTCAGGAGACAGCTCCTCTAATATTTCATAAGCCTCACCTGTTTTGAGAGAAGTCGGCTGATAAACTGTAATTCCCAATTCTTTAGCGCATACCTTTACCGGCGGTGCGGTTAAAATTCTCTTTCTGCCAACCGGCTTATCCGGCTGAGCAAAAACTCCGCATATATTATGTCCCGCGGCGTACAATGCCCTTAGCGCAGGTACAGCGTAATCGGGAGTTCCCATAAAAACTATATTCATTATTCGTTCCCCTCAGGAGATAATTTATCTATATATAGTATACCGTCAAGATGGTCGATTTCGTGGCAGAAGGCTCTTGCCTTGAAGCCCTCGGCAGTAACAGTAAAGGTTTTTCCGTTTCTGTCCTGAGCTCTTACCGTAACGCTCATCGGTCTTTCAACCGTACCGCTCTCTCCGGGAACCGAAAGGCAACCCTCCGGTCCTATCTGGGAGCCGCTTTGCTCTAAGATAACGGGATTGATAAGCTCGATAAGCCCATCCCCCACATCAACAACACAGTATCTGCGGAGTATTCCAACCTGAGGAGCGGCAAGTCCCACACCCTCGGCTTCATACATTGTATCCGCCATATCGTCGAGTATCATTGCAAGTCTGTCATCAAAGTTAAGCTGTGTACGGCAAATTTTTCTAAGTGCCGGATCGCCCTTTGTAACAATCTGTCTTATAGCCATATTTTTCTCCGTTTCTAAATAATCGTTTCGGGATTAATATCTACAGATACTGTAACATCCCTGAGATTTTTTATATCAATAGCATTTCTAAGCATATCTCTGAACTGCTTGTTGTTTTTACATTTTATTATCATTCTAAAGCGATATTTGTTGTTTATTTTAGGCAGTGCCGCCGGAGACGGGCCTAAAATTATCAGCTTAATTTCATTATTTTTTTTATTTATTATTTCCTTAATTTTCCCAAAAATGCTTAATATTGCCTCATTTGCCATTTCCTTGCTTTGTGAAGAAGTAAAAACGGTACAAATATCGCAATACGGAGGGTAAATCATCAGCTTTCGGGTTAAAATCTCCTCTTTATAAAAGGAATCGTAATCCTGTCTTCTGGCTAATTCTATCAGATTTCCCTCAGGGTTTATTGTCTGAACAACAGCCTTTCCGGCAGCATCTCCTCTGCCCGCTCTGCCTACAACCTGAGTAAGCAATGAAAAGGTTCTCTCAAAGCTTCTGAAATCCTCACTGTAGGCGGCGGAATCCGCGCCCAAAACACCAACAAGAGTGACATTAGGAAAATCAAGTCCCTTTGCAACCATCTGGGTTCCAACCATTATATCATATTTTCCGCTTGCAAACTCGGTAAGAAAAGAAGAATATGATTCTCTTGAAACGGTACTGTCAGCGTCCACCCTCAAAATTTTAGCCTCAGGGAAAAGCAACCCTAATTCCTCGGTTATCTTCTGAGTTCCCATTCCCATAAATTTCATATGCTCCTGTCCGCATTCGGGACAAGTGCTTTCAGCCTTTACGGAATATCCGCAGTAGTGGCACATAAGCCTTTTATTTGCCGAATGATAGGTTAACGATATACTGCAGTTAGGGCAAGCCGCCACATATCCGCAATCCGGACACGAAACATAGGTGTTATGACCTCTTCGGTTAAGAAGAACAATAACCTGCTTTTTATTTTTAAGCGCCTCGGCTATACCCTCGCAAAGCTCTCCGCTGATGCTTGATGAATTTCCTGAAAGAATTTCCTTTTTCATATCAACGGTAGAAACCTCGGGCAACTGCGCATTCCCGTATCTGTTTTTTAAGGTATAAAGGGAATATTTCCCCGATAAAGCGGCAGTGTAGCTTTCAACCGATGGGGTTGCAGAAGCCAAACACAAAAGTGCGCCTGTTTTAGCCGCTCTGTATTTTGCAAGGTCTCTTGCATGGAATTTAGGATTTTTTTCGGATTTATATGTATGCTCCTGCTCCTCGTCCATTATAATAAGACCTAATTTTTTAAAAGGAGCAAAAACCGCACTCCGAGTTCCTATAGCAATCAGAGCCTCGCCGTTTTTTATCCGTTTCCATTCGTCCATACGCTGACCTGCAGACATGGCACTGTGAAAAACAGCTATTTTGTTTCCGTAGCGGCTGCTGAATATATTTATCATCTGCGGAGTAAGCGCGATTTCGGGTACCATAAGTATAACACCTAAGCCCTTGTCGGTAACCTCGTCCGAAAGCTTTAAGAAAACCTGAGTTTTTCCTGAGCCTGTAACTCCGTAAAGCAGAGAAACTCCGCCGCAGCTTGAATTAATCTGATTAATCATTCCGGTAAACGCTGCGTTTTGCTCGTCGGTCAGCTGAATTTCACTGCGAACCGCGGGACGGATATTTCTGTAAGGAGTACGGAAAACCTCTTTTTCATAGGCAATGACTAAGTTTTTCTGTATAAGCGCATTTACAACAGATTCTGTAACCCCGGTAAAATATTTTAATTCCTTTACGCTTACACAGCCCGCATCTGCTATAACACCGAGTATTTCGCGCTGTCTTGCAGTGAGCTTAGGAAGATTTTCTTCCTCTGCTTCGGGAGATAAACGCACCCATTTTTGAGTTGCATCTCCCATTCTCCTTATAGGACTGCAGTTTTTTAAAACCGCTTCCTTTTCGGTTAAAGATGCAAGTAAATCTTCACTGTCCCCAAAGGTCTTTTTTATTTTATTTCCACCTATTTCCTTTGAAGCGAGAATAAAATCAAAAAGCTCCTTTTCTTGATCGTTTAATAAAGAGGATGAAGAAAATTCAGTATTAACAGTGTAATAATCAGCAAGTCGGTAGTTAATTCCGGCAGGAAGCATTGCCTTAACGGCGTCATAATAAGTACAAAAGGTATGCTCCTTCATATACTCACACATTCCCACAAGCTCATCGTTTAAAACAGGCTCTTTATCTATAACCGAAAAAACCTCTTTTAAGCCGTCAGTCTCTCCGGTGCAAACGGAAAGTATTATTCCCTGACGCTTTGTGTTTGCTCTGCCGAACGGAACTACAACTCTGCTGCCCGGTCCGGGATTTTCATTTTCCGGCAAAGCATACGAATACCTTTTATCAAAGGCAAAGGTTGCTCCCTCAAGAGCCACCTCGGCTATTTTGCCGAACATAAAATCCCTCCTGAGTGTTATTTTTTAGTTTTCTTCTATCTCGCTTGCCAGCTTATCTATAGCAATACTTACAGGCTTTTCAATAAGAATATCTCCCATATCCTCTGCTTTTCGAGCAACCTCACGGGCAGTATGAGCGATATCAATTACCAAACGGTAACGGTTATCATAGTTTTCAATCAATTTTCCTATATTGGGATTTAACATTTTTCAAGCACCTCATCTATAATATATCTTATTCTGTCAAGCTTTAAGCGCTGGCTTAAAATAATTGACATTATATCGTCAACAGCAGTATCTATATCATCATTTATAACAATATAATCATACTCTGAAGCCCGTTCTATCTCTCTGAGAGAATTATTCATTCTCTCTGCCACGATTTCGGCAGACTCAGTCCCTCTGCCGCTGAGTCTCCTTTCAAGCTCATCAAACGAAGGAGGCATTATAAATATACTTACTGCCTCCGGCATTTTTTCTCTTATCTTTTCAGCACCGTTAACATCAACCTCGATTACCATATCGCAACCGTTTTCAACAGCCTGCATTACAGGAGCTTTGGGAGTACCGTAATAGTTACCTACATATCTGTTATGCTCTAAAAGCTCATCGCGCTCTATCATTCCGAGAAATTCTTCTTTTGTTATAAAGTTATATTTCTCGCCCTGCTTTTCGCCCTCTCTCATTCCCCTTGTTATGCAGGAGATTGAGAATTTAATCTCAGGCATTTTTTCAAACAGCTTAACAAGTAAGGTATCCTTGCCTGAACCTGACGGACCCGAAACAATAAAAACTCCGCCTTTATTCATCATCGCCTTCGTCATAAGTTTTGCCCTCCTCATCTGTCATTCTGTTTGCCACTGTTTCCGACTGCAGATAGGTAAGTATGATATGGTCACTGTCGGTAATGATAACCGCTCTTGTACGGCGGCCGTGGGTTGCGTCAATCAATGTGCCGCGCTCCTTAGCCTCCTGAATAATACGCTTTATAGGCGCCGACTCAGGGCTAACAATTGCAACCATCCTGTTTGCCGATACCATATTTCCAAATCCTATATTAACAAGCTTCATATTTTCACCTATTCTATATTCTGTATCTGTTCTCTTATCTTTTCTATTTCGGATTTGATATCAACAACCGTATGGGCAATATCTATATCCTGAGCCTTTGAGCCAATCGTGTTTGCCTCGCGGTTCATTTCCTGAACAATAAAATCAAGCTTTCTGCCAACAGCCTCTGGGGTTTCCATAAGCCCCAAAAGCTGGGAAATATGACTGCGTAGCCTTACAGTTTCTTCGGCAACTGCTACCTTATCGGCAAAAACAGCGGTTTCTGTAAGCAGACGCTGTTCATCAACCTTAATATCACCTAAAAGCTCTTTTATCTTCTGCTCAATTTTTTCTCTGTATTCCTTAACGGTTTCAGGAGAACGATTCTCTACAAATTCAACCTTTTTAAGTATATAATCAGCTCTTGAAGAGACATCTGCAAAAAGCTTTTCGCCCTCTTTTTCTCTCATAGCCACAAAGGCATCAAGCGCCAACTCTGCAACCTTTAGCACAGCCTCGGTAACGGTTTCATCAGAAAGCTGTTGCTGCCTTACCTTGAACATATCAGGCAGCCCTATTAAAGAAGAAACCTTAACATCATTTTTAAGACCGTATTTCTTTGCGGTTTTTTTAAGCTCTCCTATATAAGCCTCTGCCAAAGAAGAATTAATTTCAACAACAGCTGAGGACTGCGAATTATCCTCTATCAACACCGAAGCCTCTATTTTTCCTCTCGTAACTCTTTGCTTGCAAAGGTTACTGAGCTTTTCATCCAAAAAACCGTATACTCTGGGTATTCTTGAAGAAAACTCAAAATACCTATGATTAACAGCTTTGAACTCAACGGTAACCGTTAAATCTCCAACGGTTTCCTTGGCTCTGCCGAAGCCGGTCATACTCCTTACCATTAACTATCACTTCCAAATATGCTATTACTCCATATTAATTCATATTATTTTACCAAAAAAGTACCCCAAATGTCAACCTTTAAGCCACTTTGTAACCTTTTTTTAACATTTAGGATAAAAAAACAGACAGCGGCTTTAACCGCTGCCTGAAATATGTTTTAAAATAAATTATTTAGCAAGCTGTTTCTTAGCAACAACACCGCAAGCTACTGCAGCCATCATCATAAGAACAACACCGGCAACCGCATCAGCAGTAGAAGGAGATGTTGTTGATGTTGAAGTGGATGTAGGAGAAGTAACCTTTCCGTCATAGTTACCGCAAACAACGATATCAGCCAAGGGCTTGATTACCGCATTGGAAGCAGCCTTATTACCGGAAACATAAACATAATCTTTGCCCTCAACAGCCTCTTTAGCAACTCCGTTTACAAGAACATAAACAGACCAACTGTTGAACTTACCCTTTGCAGAATCCGCATTTACAGAAATTGTTCCGTCTTTCTTAACAACAACATTCTCTTTCGTGGCGTTTTGACCGTTAATAACGGTTACATTTGTAACCTCGCTGGCTGACGCACTGTCAAGAGCAAACGCTGTTACGGAGAAAGACATCACCATAACAAGAGCGAAAACCAAAGCAATAATTTTTTTCATGGATAAACCTCCCTAAGAATAATCTTTGTTCATATTATAACATTGAAAATTTTAAATGTAAAGATTTTTTTGGAAATTTTTTTACTTTTTCAAAAGAATATTTAAGATTGTATATCTCGACAAAATATGATATACTTTTTTAGATAAAATTTTGGAGACCGATAACATTATGGGAAACATATTTAAAAACATAATAGTAAAACTTTAAAAGTAACAGGTAAATATTGTATTTAACAGCAAAATTGAAAGCGGAGCTATAGGCAGAAATCCCACTACCTATGAATCCCCTCTTAATCTATCCTTTGCATTTAAGCTAAAGGTACAGGCAATTACTCAGGGGATTGTTGATTATTTTCGTTCAATAAAATCTTGAACTATGGTTTTAAGTATTGTATAATATAATATATTTTTATTTTCGGTGGCGATAATTATGGTAAAAGCAGTTGTAGGAGCTAACTGGGGAGACGAAGGCAAGGGTAAAATCACCGATATGCTGGCAGGCAATGCAGATATCGTAGTCCGCTTTCAGGGCGGAGCAAATGCAGGTCATACCATTAAAAACAAATACGGTAAATTTGCTTTACACACTCTTCCCTCCGGTGTTTTCAACGAAGGAGTTATAAACTGTATAGGCAACGGTGTTGCTTTGGATGTTGAAAAGCTCCTTAAGGAATATGACGATGTAATCAAGGCAGGTGTTCCAAAGCCCAAGCTGATGATTTCGGAGCGCTGTCAAATGATAATGCCTTACCACGTGCTTTTTGATGTTTATGAGGAAGAGCGTCTCGGCAAAGCAAGCTTCGGCTCAACAAAATCAGGTATTGCTCCCTTTTATTCGGATAAATATGCTAAAATCGGTTTTCAGGTATGCGAGCTGTTTGACGAGGAGGCTTTAAAAGAAAAACTTAAAAGAGTTCTTGAGGTAAAGAATATACTTATTGAGAATCTATATCATAAAGAGCCTCTCTCTGTTGACGAAATATTTGAAAAAATGATGAGCTGGAAAAACGGTATTGCAGACCTTGTAGGAGATGTCCGCAAGCTTGTATATGAGGCGGACAAAGCAGGAAAAACCGTTCTTCTTGAAGGTCAGTTGGGCTCTCTTAAGGATACCGACCACGGAATTTATCCGATGGTAACCTCCTCTAACACGATTGCCGGCTACGGCGCTGTAGGAGCCGGAGTTCCGCCTTATGCGATAAAGGAAATCTACACAGTTATTAAAGCATACTCCTCAGCAGTAGGGGCAGGAGCCTTTGTAAGCGAGATTTTCGGCGACGAAGCAAAGGCTATGCGTGACCACGGAGGAGACGGCGGCGAATACGGTGCAACTACCGGAAGACCGAGAAGAATGGGCTGGTTTGACTGTGTTGCAACACGCTACGGTTGCGAAGTTCAGGGTACTACCCATGCAATATTAACCGTTGTGGACGCTTTGAGCTATCTTGATGAAATTAAAATATGCACAGGCTATGAGATAAACGGTAAAATAACAAAGGACTTCCCTGTTACAGGTCTTCTTGAAAAGGCAAAGCCGGTTCTCGTTACTCTCCCCGGCTGGAAATGCGATATAACGGGAATAACGGAATATAAGAATTTGCCGGAAAACTGCCGCAATTATATTCAATTTATCGAAAAAGAAATCGGATTTAAAATAACAATGGTAAGCAACGGTCCCGCAAGAGAAAACATTATTGTAAAGGAATAACGATATGAATTTTACACCTGTTGATAACAAAGGTCTTGTAGACGGCTTCTGCATAATCAAATCGGTTGACCGAAAGACCTCCTCAAAAGGCGATACGTATCTTGATTTCACTTTAGGTGACAGCGATGGCGAAATAAACGCAAAGCTATGGAGATATGTTGAAGAAATACACGGCAGTTATGAAGCAAATGAGATAGTTAAAGTAAGAGGAACAATATCTCCCTATAACGGAACCGACCAACTCAGAATAGAGCGAATACGCAAGGCTCAGGAGAGTGACGGTATCCACCCTGAGGATTTTGTTAAATCAGCTTCATATTCGGGCGAAGATATGCTTAATGAACTAATGACAGAAGCGGAAAGCTTTTCAGACAGTGAGCTTAAAATCCTTGTAACAGAAATTCTTAAGGATAAACGCAATGCTTTGCTTTACTGGCCTGCCGCCTTTAAGCTTCATCACGCAGTACGCGGAGGATTGTTGTTGCACACCCTTTCTATAGTAAAGCTTTGCAAAGCGGTATGCGAAATTTATCCTTTTGTTGATAAAGAGCTTTTGATAACCGGAGCTATTCTTCACGATATTGCAAAGCTTGATGAATTTGTTGTTACTGACACAGGTATAGCCTCCGGATACTCGGTTGACGGAAACCTTTTAGGTCACCTTACAATGGGCGCTATGACGGTTAATAAATATGCTGAAAAGCTCAATATAAGCCGAGAAACCGCCACACTTGTTGAGCATATGATTCTTTCTCACCACGGTGAGCCGGAATTTGGTGCCGCGGTTAGACCTATGTTTATTGAAGCGGAGCTTTTAAGCGAGCTTGACCTTATGGATTCAAGGGTTTATGAAATGCGTGAGGCAGTATCTTCAGCCAAGCCTAATGATTTTTCAGGCAGAGTTTGGGCAATGGATAACCGCAAGCTCTACAATCATTCAAGAACTGACTTGAATAAAGAAACAAAACTTTTCTAAAAATAATAAAAAGAAAGAGGAAATAAAAATGAAAATTACAAAAGATATGCTTATCGGAGAAGTACTTGATATTGATACAGGCGCCGCTGAATTCTTTTTTGAAATCGGTATGCACTGTCTTGGATGCCCTGCTTCAAGAGGCGAAACAATTGAGCAGGCTTGCGCTGTTCACGGAACAGATTGCGAAGCACTCCTTGAAAAACTGAACAAGTATTTTGAAAATAAATAATGAAAGCTTTAAGTAGGCGCCTTGAGGTAATAGCCTCGCTTATACCTCAGGGCGCAAAAGTTTGTGATGTAGGAACAGACCACGGATATCTCCCGATTTATCTTTTAAAAAGCGGTAAAGCGAGTAAAGTTATTGCAACGGATATCCGCTTAAAGCCTTTAAACACCGCAAAAAGTAATATTGAAAAATTTGGAGTTGGCAACATTGAGCTTCGTCTTTGTGACGGACTTGAGGCTGTAAGCAGTACAGAAGCCGACACTGTTATTATCGCCGGAATGGGCGGCGAGGTTATTTCAGGTATAATTGAGAGATGTGTTTGGGCAAAGGATACGCATAAAACATTCATCCTCCAGCCTATGACCTCCCCTGAGATACTGAGAAGCTTCTTGTTTAGCTCTGGCTTTGAAATTATATTTGAAAAACCGCTTGAGGATAACGGAAAAATATATTCTGTTATTACTGCTGTGTTTAGCGGCAAGCCATACCGTTACAAAGCTTATGAGCTGTTTACAGGCAAGATATCCGCCGATACCGACGAGGGCTTTAAATATATTAAAAAGCAGTATAACAGATGTAGCGAATGTGCAGAATCGCTTAAAAGCATCACTTCAAAAACTGAAGAGTATACATATTATCAAAGCATTTCAGATGCTTTAAATGAATTGTTGCAGGAGAAAAAGTAATGGCGTTTGACGGAGTTTTCCTTCAAAAAGTAACCGCGGAATTAAAGGAAGCGGTAGACTGTCATATAGATAAAATTTACCAGCCGTCCTCAGATGAGCTGGTATTTTTGCTACGCAAAAAAGGCTTTGCAAAAAAGCTTTTAATTTCGGCGAAATCAGGAGCAGCGAGAATACATTTTACCGAAAGCTCCTTTGAAAACCCCGAGACTCCTCCGATGCTTTGTATGCTCCTTCGTAAGCATCTTTCGGGAGCAAGACTCACCGATATTTTGCAAAACGGACTCGAAAGAGTTGCCGAGCTTCTTTTTTCAGCAACCAATGAAATGGGAGACAGAATTACTTTAAGACTTGTCTGTGAGCTTATCGGAAATCGCTCAAATATTATTCTTGTAAACGATGAGGGCAGAATAATTGACAGTATCCGCAGAAGTGATATAGAAACCTCTGTAAGACTTATCCAGCCGGGAGCAAAATACGAATATCCCGAGGGTCAAAACAAGCTCAATCCCTTTGAGACCGATATAACGGTAATTAAAAAAAGTATTGACTGCTCGCTTCCGCTCTCAAAGTCGCTTTTAGCTCTTTTGGACGGTTTTTCACCCCTTATTTGCAGAGAAATAGAATACAAAGCTGAAACAGAAGGCTTTGAATATGCCTTCAACAGTGTTATAGCAGATATCAAAGGAACAGGTACTCCTATGCTTTTAATTAAAGCTGACGGCTCCCCCTTCGACTTTACTTATACGGAAATTTCTCAGTATACAAGCAGCATAGCATTAAATAAATATCAAACCTACTGTTCATTGCTTGACGCTTTCTACACAGAACGCGAAAACCGCTCGCGGATAAATTCCAAAGCACACGATATTATTAGGCTTGTAAACAATATCCGCTCCCGAACAGAGAAAAAGTTAGCTTTGAGATTAAACGAATTAAAGCAATGTGAAAACAGAGAGGCTTTAAGGATAAACGGCGAGCTTATAAAAGCAAATCTTCATCTTATAGAAAACGGAAGTAAATCCGCTCGGGTTATGAATTATTACGACCCTGAGCTTAAAGAAATTTCCATACCCTTAAATCCGGCGCTCTCCCCTGCCGCAAATGCCGCAAAATATTTTAAGGACTATAAAAAGACATATACCGCAGAGCAGACTCTTACTAAGCTTACCGAAGAGGATAAGCAGGAGCTTATTTATCTTGATTCCGTACTCGAGAGCATTAACCGCTGTGAAAATCTTGCAGAGCTTGGTGAAATCAGAGAGGAGCTTCGTGACGCCGGATATATAAAGGTCACTCAGGCAAGACGCCGTTCAAAGAAAAAAAATGATACCTCCTTTAAGGAATATACTTCCGCAGAAGGATATAAAATTCTGGTAGGAAAAAACAACCGCCAAAACGATTATCTTACAACAACACTTGCCTCAAAAAGCGATATATGGTTTCATACCAAAAACATTCCCGGTTCCCATGTAATCGTTTTCTGCTCAGGTCAGCCGCTCTCTGATGAAACAGTTCTTTATGCGGCTTGCCTTGCGGCGGCAAACTCAAAGGCGGCAGACTCATCAAATGTTCCTGTTGATTATACCCCTGTTAAATATGTGAAAAAACCGTCCGGTGCAAAACCTGGTATGGTAATTTACACAACCAATAAAACAGTATTTGTTACTCCGGAGGTGAAAAAATGAGTGTAGGAATTTCGACATCTTGTTTTTATCCACTTGAAACAGAACTTTCTTTAGAGGAAATAGCAAAAGCAGGGGTTAAAACAACCGAGGTTTTCTTTAATGCACAATGCGAGCTTAAACCCGCATTTGTTGATATGCTGCTTGAAATTAAAAACCGATATAATTTAAAGGTAACCTCTGTTCATCCGACAATGTCGCTTGCTGAATCCTTTTTCTTTTTTTCAAATTATGAGCGCCGTTTCAGAGAGGGACTTGATTCCTACCGTCGCTATTCAGAAATTGCTGCGGAGCTCGGAGCAAAATATATTATAATGCACGGCGGAAAGCCCAACGGTATCTGCTCGGACGAGGAATACTGCGAGCGCTATATGATATTAAACGAAGCGACCAAAGAAAACGGTGTAACGGTTCTACAGGAGAATGTTGTGCTCTATAGAGCGGGCGAAATTGAGTTTTTGCAGTCTATGGTGGATATTTTAGGCAAGGATGTTGGCTTTTGCATAGATTTAAAGCAATCTATCCGTTGCGGATACAACCCCTACGAGCTTATTGACCGATTTTCGGATAATATAAAGCATTATCATATAAGCGACCATTCCACCGCTTCTGACTGTCTTCTCCCCGGTCGAGGAGGCTTCGATTTTGAAACATTTTTCAAATATACAAAGCAAAAAGGCTATACGGGAGACTATATTATCGAGGTTTACAGCAACGCTTATAAGCAGTACAGCGAAATCTTTGATTCATATAAATTAATTTCAAAAAACACTTGACATACTCTCTCTTTTGTTATATAATCTATCTTGCAATTCCAAAGACAGTAGGTGGCATTATGCCGTAAGTCAATCGCCTACCGAGGTATGTGCTTAAATTAAACTTTTATTTGTGTTTATTTATGCCTATCCTTGTGCTTTGGATAGGCATTTTATATTTCGGAGGTGAATACATTGCCAAACGCAGCAGTTTTAGAACAAAAGCAGCAGCAGGTCGCAGCTATTGCTGAGAAAATCGCAGGTGCAGTTACAGGTGTTGTAGTTGACTATAAGGGTATCTCGGTTACTGACGATACTGTATTGCGTAAAGAATTGCGTGAAAACGGCGTTGATTACTTCGTTGTTAAGAATACTATCTTAAAGCGCGCTATTGAGGGTACTTCCGTTGAGGAGATGAGCTCTGTACTCGAGGGTACAACAGCTATCGCTATCTCAAACGAGGATTACACCGCAGCAGCAAGAATCCTCTGCAAGTATGCCGAGGGTCACGAAAACTTCAAGATTAAATCCGGTTTTCTTGACGGAAAGGTTATCGACGTTGCAACAATTGATTCTTTAGCAAAGCTCCCCAGCAAGGAAGTTCTCCTCGCTACAGTTCTCGGAGCTTTCCAGGCACCTATTGCGGCATTTGCCCGCGCTGTTCAGGCTATCGTTGATAAAGACGGTTCCGATGCAGAATAATTTAAAAAATAAAAACTAAAAAAATAAATTTATTTGGAGGAATAAAAAATGGCATCTGAAAAGATTACAGCTATGATTGAAGAGTTAAAAACTCTTACCGTTCTTGAGCTTTCTGAGCTCGTTAAAGCAGTAGAAGAGGAATTCGGCGTATCCGCTGCAGCAGCAGTTGCAGTAGCAGCTCCCGCAGCAGGCGGCGCAGCAGCAGCTGAGGAGAAGACAGAGTTTGACGTTATCCTTGCTAACGCAGGCGCTGAGAAGATTAAGGTTATCAAGGCTGTTCGTGAGATCACAGGTCTCGGTCTTGCTGAGGCTAAGGCTCTTGTTGACGGCGCTCCTAAGACTCTTAAGGAAGCTGCTTCCAAGGATGAGGCTGAGGAAATCAAGGCTAAGCTCGCTGAGGTTGGCGCAACTGTTGAGCTTAAGTAATTTAAGTTTAAAATTTATCCCGACGGTTTTTAAACCGTCGGGATTTTTTATTATACTTATTATCCTGCCACATTAAACATAATATATGGTATATTAAACTTGACTTAGGGACAATATAGTGGTAAAATTATTAAGATGGGTAAAGTAATTTTTAAAACAATTTAACCCACTCAAAACTTGTTTCATGCGTATGGCGAACGCATTGTAAACTTAAGTCACGGGAGAAATTACGCGGCTCCCGCTCCCTGTTTTTTCCAATCAGGAAAAATTCCGCGTTTATTATATAAAGGAGGTGCATTTATGCCACCGGTAATGATGTATGTAATTTTCGGCATCATCGCTGTTGTTCTGGCTGTGCTGGGTTTTGTATTCGGCAGTGCCTACCGCCGCAAATCCGCAGAGGCAACCATTGGTTCCGCTGAGGACGAGGCGAAGAGAATTTTAAGCGATGCTATGAAAACCGCCGAGACAAAGAAAAAAGAAGCCTTACTTGAAGCTAAGGATGAAATTCATCAGCTCCGTCAGGAAACCGAAAAGGATTTGCGGGAGCGCAGAAGTGAGGTTCAGCGTCAGGAACACCGTCTCCAGCAAAAGGAGGAAACTCTTGACCGCAAGACTGACAACCTTGAAGCTAAAGAGGAAAAGCTTGCAGCCCGTTCAAAGGAAATTGATGCTCGCATTGAAGAATGTGACCGCTTAAAGCAAAGCCAGATGGACTTGCTTGAGAAAATTTCCGGCTTTACAAAGGAGCAGGCTAAGACTCATCTTCTCGATATGCTTGATGGAGAGTTGACCCACCAGAAGGCTGTTAAAATTATGGATTTTGAACAGCAGACTAAGGACGAGGCAGACAAGCTTGCCCGCAACATTATTGGACATGCTATTCAGCGTTGTGCGGCAGACCATTCTTCCGAAATGACTGTTTCTGTTGTAGCGTTGCCCAACGATGAAATGAAGGGCCGCATAATCGGTCGTGAGAGAAGAAACATAAGAGCCTTGGAAACTGCAACCGGAGTTGACCTTATTATTGACGATACTCCTGAGGCTATAACCCTTTCAAGCTTTGACCCCGTTCGCCGAGAGATAGCGAGAGTTGCGCTTGAAAAATTAATTCTTGACGGACGAATTCATCCTGCAAGAATTGAGGAGACCGTTGCTAAAGCAACCGCAGAGGTTGAGGCAACAATTAAGCAGGAAGGCGAGCGCGCTATGATTGAATCCGGCGTTCACAACCTTCACCCCGAGCTTGTTAAGCTCCTAGGAAAGCTTAAGTACCGCACCAGTTACGGACAGAATGTTCTCAACCACTCTTTGGAGGTTTGCCACCTTTCAGGTCTTATGGCCGCTGAAATGGGTGCTGATGTAACCTTGGCTAAGAGAGCAGGTCTTCTCCACGATATCGGTAAAGCTCTTGACCATGAGCAGGAAGGCTCGCATATCCAGCTTGGCGTTGAAGCCGCAAAGAAATACAGAGAGAGCGAAGTTGTTATCCACGCTATTCACGCTCACCACGGTGAGGTTGAGGCTAAAACAACAATCGCCTGTATAGTTCAGGCAGCGGATGCTATTTCCGCTGCAAGACCCGGTGCCAGACGTGAAAACATTGAAAACTACATCAAACGCCTTGAAAAGCTTGAGGAAATCGCCAATTCCTTCAACGGCGTTGATAATTCATATGCCATTCAGGCAGGCCGCGAAATTCGCATTGTTGTTAAGCCTGAGGCTGTTAATGATGATCAAATGGTACTTATTGCTCACGAAATTTCTCAGAAAATCGAAAATGAGCTTGAATATCCCGGTCAGATAAAGGTCAATGTTATCCGTGAAAGCCGCGCGGTTGACTACGCAAAATAATTAAAGACATAAAAAATGCAACCTCGAAATAGGTTGCATTTTTTTGCTCTTATTAATAATTTTCAGCTTTAATATGGAAATAAGCCTGAGGATGATTGCAAACGGGGCAAAGCTGAGGAGCTTTTTTACCGATTACAATGTGACCGCAGTTAGCACACTGCCAGATAGTATCGCCGTCTCTTGAGAATACAATACCCTCCTCAACATTTGAAAGGAGCTTACGATATCTTTCCTCATGGTGCTTTTCAATTGCACCTACCATTTTGAAAAGAGCGGCTATATCGTTAAAGCCTTCTTCTCTCGCTTCCTTCTCCATACGGTCATACATATCTGTCCACTCGTACATCTCGCCCTCGGCGGCGTCAAGAAGGTTTGTTGCGGTGTTAGGAATTTCACCGTCATGAAGGAGTTTAAACCAAATTTTAGCATGCTCCTTTTCATTTGCGGCTGTCTCCTCAAAAAGCTGAGCTATCTGAACATAGCCTTCCTTCTTAGCCTTTGAAGCATAGTAGGTGTACTTGTTTCTCGCCTGAGACTCACCTGCAAAAGCGTCTCTCAAATTCTGTTCTGTTTTTGTGCCTAATAAAGATTTCATAAATATTCCTCCTTGATAATTATATTTGACCGATTTCGGTTAAATAACAAACTTATGAAAAACTTTTTTGCCTTTTTTTACCACAACTCCGGTTTCAAACTTCTCTTTGGCTATCTGATAAGTCGGGTCGGATATTTTTTCATCATCTACGCTTACTCCGCCCTGCTGAACCAGTCTTCTTGCCTCTCCCTTTGAAGCGGCAAGACCGCCTGCTACCATAAGGTCAAGAAGTCCTATATTGCCATCGGTAAAGCTGTCGGCACTAAGAGTTGTTGAAGGCATATTATCCGAATTACCTGCACCTGAAAAAATTGCTCTGGCAGTTTCCTGAGCCTTGGCAGCCTCTTCTTCACCGTGAACAAGCTTTGTAAGCTCGAAAGCAAGTATCTCCTTAGCAGTATTAAGCTGACTTCCCTCCCAGGAATCCATTTTGTCAATTTCTTCGAGCGGCAGGAAGGTTAACATTCTTATACATTTAAGTACATCCTTATCCCCTACATTGCGCCAATACTGATAAAATTCATAGGGTGAAGTCTTTTTCGGGTCAAGCCATACAGCTCCGCCTACGGTTTTACCCATCTTCTTTCCCTCAGAGTTAAGAAGAAGTGTAATCGTCATAGCATAAGCATCCTTGCCCAGCTTTTTACGGATAAGCTCGGTTCCACCCAACATATTGGACCATTGGTCATCTCCGCCGAACTGCATATTACAGCCGTATTCCTTGAAAAGATGATAAAAATCATAGCTTTGCATTATCATATAATTAAATTCAAGGAAAGAAAGACCCTTTTCCATACGCTGCTTATAGCACTCAGCTCTCAGCATATTATTAACCGAGAAGCAGGGACCTACTTCGCGGAGAACATCAATATAATTAAGCTTTAAGAGCCAGTCGGCATTGTTTACCATCATTGCCTTGCCTTCGCCGAACTCTATAAATTTGCTCATCTGCTCCTTAAAGCAATCGCAGTTATGCTGAATTTGCTCCGAAGTCATCATAGAGCGCATATCGGTTCTGCCTGAAGGGTCGCCTATATGTCCCGTACCGCCGCCGATAAGAGCTATGGGGCGGTTTCCTGCCATCTGCAATCGCTTCATAAGACAAAGCGCCATAAAATGACCTACATGAAGACTGTCCGCAGTGGGGTCAAAGCCTATATAGAAAACGGCTTTACCGTTATTTATCAGCTCTTTAATCTCTTCCTCGTCGGTAACCTGAGCAATAAGACCTCTGGCTACAAGTTCATCATAAATTTTCATCATTACTACTCCTATCCAATAATTCCTTAGCGGAATTATATAAATTTTCTGTAAGCGAACTGCCTGACATTATTCTCGCTATCTCAGCTATACGCTCATCTCCAGATACAGGGCGAACCTTTGTAAAGGTTCGTTCTCTTTCTGCGGTTTTTTCTATAACAAGGTGATTGTTAGCCTGCGCCGCAATCTGGGCTAAGTGGGTAACGCATATTACCTGACGTCCTCCCGAAACCTTTTTAAGCTGATTACCAACCTTACCGGCGGCATAGCCGCTGATACCTGTATCTATCTCATCAAAAATCAGTGTGTCAACCTTATCCCTGTCGGACAAAACGCTTTTTATAGCCAACATAACTCTTGACAGCTCACCGCCTGATGCAATTTTTGAAAGCGGCTTAGCCGTTTCTCCTGCGTTTGCAGATATAAGGAACTCAACGCTATCACAGCCTAATTTAGTATATCTTCCCTTTTCTATGTTAACCCTAAATTCAACATCTGGCATATTAAGATACGAAAGTACATCACAGATTTTTTTCGCAAATTCGTCTGCCGATTTTTTTCGTTTATCTGTTAAAATATCGGCAAGTGAAATAAGTCTTTCAGTGGATTCATCCAGAAGAGAAGCAAGCTCTGCCTCTTTTTCCTCAGAAAACTCAATATTTTCAAGCTGTTTTTTAGCTTGATTTAAAAATTCAAGCATTTCTTCCTCTGTGCTGCCATATTTAACCTTTAGCTTGGAAAGTAAATCAAGGCGGCCGTTTATAGTCTCGGGGTCTAATTCAGCCAACTGCCTGTCCTCAATATAATCGAGAATTTCGGCAGATATAGCATCAATTGCTGCGGCGGCTTCCGAAAGCCTTTCCGCAGAGGTGCTAAAGCCCTCTCCTACCAAGGACAACTGCTTGCCTGCCTTTGAAATAAACTCTATAGCACCCGAAGTATCGTCATCACCTCTCAGGCACAAATATGCCTCGTTTAAACAGCGGAGATTTTTTTCATAATTCTTAACCGTTTCAAGTTCTTTTTTTAACCTCTCGATTTCGCCCGTCTTAATATCGGCGGACTCAAGCTCGTTTATCTGGTATTTTAAAAGCTCTGTTTTGCGCTGCTTTTCATCCTCATCGGTTTCAAGCTCTCTGAGACTTTTGCGAATGGCGTTAAGGTTTTTAAACTCCTTATAATACTCATCAAGGTTCTTCCCGATATTTGCAACAGCATCAACAAATGAAATATGGTTTTCAGCTGAGAGCAAAGCCTGATTATCGTGCTGACCGTGTATATTTATCAGATATCCGGCAATTCCTTTAAGCGTTCCCGCCGTTACAGGAACATCATTGATTTTTATTATTCCCTTACCCGATGCGCTTAATTTTCTAAAAACTATAATATTATTTTCTTCGTCCGGTTCTATTCCGTTCTCGCTTAACACTCGTAAAGCATCCTCGCCCAAATCAGTAAATACAGCCGAAACACAAGCGGTATCACAGCCGCTTCTGATAAGGTCCCTTGAGGTGCGCTCACCGAGAACAGCGTTAATGGAATCTATAACGATAGATTTTCCCGCACCTGTTTCTCCTGTAAGAACATTAAAGCCGCTTTCAAATTCAATATCGGATTTTTCAATTACTGCTATATTCTCAATGTGAAGATATTTAAGCATTATTATGTACCCAGCTTTATAAAAGTTTTTTCAGCTCCTCAGTTAAAGCCTCGGAACCCTGCTCGCTTCTTGTTACCGCAATAATAGTATCCTCTCCTGCAAGAGTACCGAGCATCATATCACCGAAAAGCTTGTCAAGGATAACACATGCACTTGAAGCCATTCCGTTATAGCATTTGATAACCACATTATTAAGGGCATAATCTATACTTTTAATTGATTTTGCAAACATTTCGTTATAATGGTCGTAAGAGCCGCTCTCCGTCGCAGAGCTTTCTCCTGCAACATAACGGTAATTTCCCTTTTCATCGTGACCCTTAACGATTTTCAAGGCCTTCATATCCCTTGATACAGTAGACTGTGTTACCTTAAAGCCCTGTTTTATAAGCTCTGCCTGCAAGTCTTCCTGAGTTATTATAATCTTATTCCTTATTAAATCGAGAATTTTTTCCTGTCTCTTGCTTTTCACCGTACACACTCCTGCCATCTGCAAATTTATAAGATAATGTTTTATAGAAGGAACGCTCATTCAGCCGCAAAAAGTTCGCTGATTTTGCCGCTTTTGTTATATATATTTCAGTATACGGCTTTACGGGAGATACCTTTCTGCCGTCAACCGTTAAATAAATATCGGTTCTTTTCTTGGAATATGCCTTTAGCTTGATTTCCTTATCTGCACCTAAAAGAATAGGCTTTGCCGATAAAGAATGTGAGCATATAGGAGTTATGCATATACATTCTGTTACAGGGTCGATAATAGGTCCCCCTGCCGACATTGAGTATGCGGTAGAGCCTGTGGGAGTTGAAATAATCAGTCCATCCGCACGGTAGTTTATTGCATCCCCCGAAACAGACACCGAAACATCTATTATTTTTGCGATATATCCGCTGGTTATTACAGCATCATTCAGAGCGAAATATTCTCCTATAGTTTTTCCGTTCTCAACAACACGGATTTTAAGCATCATTCTTTCTTCAACTGTATACTCTTTTGTTTTAAGGCGCGAAAGCATATAAAGCTCGTTCTGCTCAATGTTGGCAAGATAGCCCATTCTTCCGGCGTTTATTCCAAGGACTGGCTTACCCGTCTGAGCGGCTTTTTTAGCGTAACGGATTATTGTACCGTCCCCTCCGATAGTTATTATTATATCTGCGAGACTGTAAAGCTTTTCCTCGGGTGCCGCCATAAAGTTCGGACTGCATATACTGTCCGGCAGATATGCGGTTATACCTTCCTTTTTAAGGAATTTTCCAAGCTTTTCAACCATTTCGGCACTGCCTCTTTTATCAAGATTAGGCAATACTGCAACTGTCATACTTATCACCCCTTTAATAGAGTATATGATTTATCAACAATACTTTCTGCATTCTCTTCGCATAAATTTTGCGGCTTTTCGGTTTTGCTTATGTAACAAAGATATTCTATATTACCCTCAGGTCCTTTTATCGGCGAAAAATCAAGTCCCAAAAGCGAGAAACCGTTTTCTGCTACTAAGCCTATAATTTTATTTATAACGGATATATGAACCTTTTTATCCCTTACAACACCCTTTTTACCGACATTTTCTCTGCCTGCCTCAAATTGCGGCTTAATAAGGCATACTGCCCTTCCGTTTTCTTTAAGCAGGCTTCTCATAACCGGCAAAATAAGCTCAAGAGATATAAACGAAACATCAACAGAGGCAAAATCAAGGTCATCCGGCACCTGCTCTTTAGTTACATATCTGAAATTTGTGCGTTCAAGATTTATAACTCTTTGGTCTGTTCTCAGCTTCCATGCAAGCTGACCGTAGCCAACATCTATTGAATAAACCTTAATTGCACCGTTTTGAAGCATACAATCGGTAAATCCGCCTGTAGAAGCGCCTATATCCGCACAAATACAGTTTTCAAGCGAAACCCCAAAGCTGTTTATTGCCTTTTCGAGCTTAAGCCCTCCGCGGCTTACATATTTTAAGGTATTTCCTCTTACCTCAATAATATCGTCCGGCTTGACGGTATCCCCCGCCTTATCGCATTTCTGATTATTAACATAAACTATTCCGGACATTATAAGCGCCTTCGCCTTTTCACGGCTTTCGGCATATCCGCCCTCTGTCAGGGCAACATCAAGTCTTTTCTTATCGGACATTCTATTCCTCACAAATTGATTTATACATAGCTTCGCTGTCAAGTTTATAGCGTTTTAATGCTGATGAAATACTGCTCTGCGGTACAAACTCGCCCTCAATAGCATATATTTTATAAAGCCCTTTATATTGCTTATCTGCAAGAAGTCCCGCGGTATGCTCGGCGATACCTCCGCTTCTTATACCCTCCTCAAAGAAATAAAGCTTCTGATAGGCACATAAGGTATCAATAAGAGTATCGCTTAAAGGATATATCTTGTTAAGCTTGATAACATCTGTATCGCCGTTCCTTTGCGCGGCCTCAAGAGCATCGGAATAAAGTCTGCCATAGGTTATAATTGCTTTTTTGCCGCTTTTTCCGTAAACAGAGAATTCCTCACCCTTATAGGTATATTCCGTGTTTTCCTTTTCACAGCCTCTTGGGTATCTTATAGCCGCAAGCTCATTGTTTTGAGCAGTTGCTTTAATCATTTCTTCAAGCTCACCGTAATAACAGGGCGAATAAACATTTATACCCGGAATTTGAGTAAGATATGCCGCATCAAATATTCCCTGATGGCTTTCACCGTCCTCCCCTACAATTCCAGCTCTGTCAACCAAGAGCTTTAAGGGTAATTCGGCAATTGCGGCATCATGAATTATCTGGTCAAAGCCTCTTTGTAAAAAGGTTGAATAAACAACAAAGAAAGGCTTTAAGCCACACGATGCAAGACCTGCGGCAAATGTAACTGCATGCTGTTCAGCAATTCCAACATCAAAAAATCTTGCTTTAAATTTTTTTGAAAAATCGTTAAGACCTGTTCCAACGGTCATTGCGGCTGTTACGGCACAAATCCTGCTGTCGCTCTGGGCAAGCGAGCAAAGAGCTTTTCCGGCAATATCCGAATAAGTAATCTTTCCGCCGAATTCAGCTCCCTTTTCAATATCAAAGGGAGAAACTCCGTGATAATTTTTTGGACTGCTTTCTGCATATTCGTAACCCTTTCCCTTGGTGGTTACAACATGGATAAGAGTGGGTCTTGTATAGGTTTGAGCAATCTTAAAAAGCTCCTCCATTTCGGCAATATTATGTCCGTCAACAGGTCCTAAATAATTATAGCCCATTGCCGATAAAATATTGTTTCGGTATACAAAGCCCTTTATACTCTCCTTAACAGAATAAAGGAAAAGATTAAGCTTTTCTCCGATTACCGGTATAGAAAAAATAAAGTTAGAAAAAGCAAACTTAAACTTATGATACTTAGGCTTGTTCCGCATTTTGGTGAAGCTGCGAGCCATAGCACCTACATTATGCGAAATTGACATTTTATTATCATTTAGTACAACAATAAAATTATTTCTTCCGCTTCCCGCATTGTTCAAAGCCTCGTATGCCATACCGCCGGTCATTGCGCCGTCCCCTATAACGGCAACGGCGGTACCGTTTTCACCTTTTATCCTCTTTGCCCTGTAAATTCCGTAGGCGGCGGAAATAGAGTTACTGCTGTGACCCGTTACAAAGGGATCATATTCGCTCTCAGCAGGACGCATAAAGCCTGATAAACCGCCCTCAGTTCTTATCCCGCTAAACCTGTCAAATCTTCCTGTTAAAAGCTTATGAGTATATGACTGATGACCTACATCAAAAATCAATGCATCCTCAGGGGCATTAAAAGCCCTGTGCAACGCAACGGTCAGCTCAACTGCTCCTAAATTAGACGCAAGATGTCCTCCGTTTTTTGAAACCGTTTCTATTATTATGTCCCTTATTTCAGCGCAGAGCACTTTCAGCTCTTCACTGTTCAGATTTTTAACGTCAGCAGGAGATTTTATCCTGCTTAAAGTTTTATATTCCAAAAATAAAACTCCTTATTGAACCTATTACATTAATATTTCCTATCCAGCAAATATAAAGTTATTTCTCGAACTGCTGTTTTATCTCCGCTGAAAGCCTCTAAAGCGGACAAGGCTTTTTGAGTTAATTCGGCGGCATTCTTACGGCTTGCTTCTATTCCTTTTTTGGAAAGATATGTGGATTTATTGTTCTTATCGTCACTCCCGACAGGCTTTCCAAGCTGTTTTTCATCAGCTGTTTTATCGAGAATATCGTCAATTATCTGAAAAGCAAGACCTAAGCTTTCAGCGTATTTCTCAGCCGCTTGCAGCTCATTTTCAGATGCGCCTGCGAGTATACATCCAATCTTACATGCACAAACCAGCAAAGCCGAGGTTTTTTTAAGATACATTTCGGTTATGATTTCTATATCCGCTTCTTTGTTCTCTATGGCAAGGTCAATTTCCTGACCGCCTATCATTCCGTTCTCTCCTGCCTCGTACGACAAAACTTCTATTGCTTTTATCATACGGTCATCAGGTATTCCGTCCGCTCCGCAGGCAACCGAAAAAGCCTTAGTTAAAAGCATATCCCCTGCAAGCAAAGCTATTGTTTCTCCGAATTGCTTATGGCAGGACGGTTTTCCTCTTCTCATATCATCATTATCCATACAGGGTAAATCATCGTGAATAAGAGAATAAGTATGAATCATTTCAAGGGCGGCGGCAAAGCAAAGCGCACCTTTAAAATTCTCACCGCCACATAGCTTATAAAACTCCATAAGCAAGACCGGACGAATTCTCTTTCCCGCATTTAAAATACTGTATCTTGCCGCGGATACAACCTGCGATTCACTTTCGGGCAAAAGCTCCTCTAAAAGCATTTCCAGCTTTTGAACAGTTTCAGCGGTTATATTATCAATCTTCATCTCTTTGCTCGCTTTCAGCTTCGGTAAGAGTAATGATTTTTTGCTTAACATTATCAAGGTTCTCTCGGCAAGCCTTGGATATCTTCATTCCCTTTTCAAAAAGCTCGATAGACTCATCAAGTATTGTTTCGCCCTTCTCAAGAGTTTCAACTATTTTTTCAAGCTCACCCAAGGATTTCTCAAATTTATTATCAGCCATTTTTTACTCCTTATTCGTTACAAGACAGCTTACCTTTCCGTCCGCAAAGCGCAGAGAAATACTGTCGTCAATACTGATTTCATCAATAGATCTGACCGATTTTCCGTTTTTTGAAACGGCGCTGTAACCCCTTTTCATAACCTTAAGGGGACTTAGTGCATCCAATCGGGAAATAAGCTTTAAAAGTGAATTTTCACATTCCGAAAGCTTTTTTTCACCCGAAATGAAAAGAAAGTCGGTCAAGCGGTCAAGAAGCTGTTCTTTTTCAAAAACAAACGCCTTCATAGGGTCAGCAAAATATACAGACCTTAAAGCCGCTTGTAATCTCGCCTCGCTGTATTTGTATTTTGAAATTAAAGCAGCTTTTAGGGTTGACTCATATTTAAAAAGCCGCACTTTAAGCTCGGATAGATCAGGAACCGCAAGCTCAGCCGCCGCAGAGGGTGTTGAAGCCCTTACATCGGCAACAAAATCACAAATAGTAAAGTCGGTCTCGTGCCCTACCGCCGAGATAATCGGTACGGGAGACTCGTATATTTTTCTTGCAAGCTCCTCACTGTTAAAAGCCCACAAATCCTCTATGGAGCCGCCGCCTCTGCCTATAATTATCAAATCAATATTTGAAAGAGCATAAACCCGCTCAAGAGCGCTTAGCATATCGGGAACTGCCCTTTCCCCCTGAACCGCAACAGGACACAAAACAATTTTTGTTGAAGGACAGCGTCTGCCTGTGATATTAATTATATCCCTTACCGCCGCGCCTGTATCAGAGGTTATAACGGCTATTCTTTGAGGGAAGACCGGCAGTCTTCTCTTGCTTTCCTGATCAAATAAGCCTTGCTTAGAAAGCCTTTCCTTTATCTGCTCGAACTTAAGGGATATATCACCAAGACCGTCTGCCAGCATTTCCTCAGCGTAAAGCTGATAGCCGCCGTCCTTTTCGTAAAGGGATACTCTGCCCTTTATGATTACCTGAACACCGTCGCAAGGTTCAAATTTAACGGACGACGCATAAGAACGGAACATAACACAGCGTATCGAAGCGTCACTGTCCTTTAATGTAAAATAAAGATGACCGCTAGCATAATGATTTTTAAAATTGGAGATTTCTCCCCTCACCCAAATGCAGGATAGCCTTGTATCTCCCTCTATCAGAGACTTAACATAGGTGTTAAGCTGTTTTACCGAAATAGCATTCTGTTGCATAGTTATTCTTTAACAACCGACGAGAGAATTCCGTTCACAAAGGAAGCGTCCTCCTTGGTTGCATACTTTTTACACAATTCAACCGCTTCATTTATGGAAACGGACACAGGTATATCAGGCATATATTTTATTTCATACAGCGAAAGGCGCAAAACAGCTAAAGCAGTTTTGGAAATTCTGCCGATAGTCCAGCCAACTAAGTTTTCGGATATAATACCGTCCAGCTCATAAAGCTTTCCATAAACTCCGGAAAAAACCTCTTTCATATATTCATCGGGAACGATATCTCGCACTTCGGCCGATAAACTAAGTAAATCCTCTATAGGCTCGTCATTAAACTGCTTTTCAAAAATAAGTATAAAAGCCTCTTCTCTTGCCTGTTTGCGTGTCATAAAGCACCTGCTTTCATAAATATGCATAATTACTTTTTAATTATACAACACCACAGTTCTCTTTTCAAGGAAAATATGCAAAAAATAATGAATATGCATAAAAAATAAAGGCAAGAGTAAAACTCTTGCCTATCAAATTAAATTAATCCTTTTTAAGCGAATCTCTTATTTCCTTTAAAATTGAAATTTCAGTTTCCTCAGGCTCGGCAGGAGCCTCTTCAATTTCTTCCTTTTTCTTTAAAGCCTCCATCCGCTTTTGTGCGTTCATCATAAGACGGATAACAACAAATATCGAAAAAGCAATAATAAGGAAATCTATAATAGTCTGAATAAAATTACCGTATGTAAGAGCGGTTTCAGCCTGAATAACCTTTCCTGCCTCATCGTAAACCGCAGGGTTTATAACCCATTTAAGGTCTGTAAAGCTTACTCTGCCTGTAAGAAGACTGATAAGCGGAGTAATGATATCGTTAACCAAAGAGGTTACGATTTTGCCGAACGCTCCGCCGACAACAACACCGACAGCCATATCCAGTATATTTCCTTTAAGAGCGAATGCTTTGAAATCATTTAAAAATTTTCTCATTTTTTCAAACCGTCCTTTAATTTTATTGACCCAGAATACCCACAAAATACTCGCATGCCGCAACATACTGTGCATCGATAAGACGCTGTTTTTCCGAGTATTCCTTATCAGAGGATACAATTTTTAATATTTCGGATTTTGCAACCTCTGTTTTGCCTAGTATCAAATTTATAAGCTCTTTTGCCTGTTCATTCTGTCTCAAGGACAAAACATTACAGTTTTTAGCCGCTTCTACAACAATTTTGCCTATAACAGCCGAGCCATACTCTACATCTTCCGAGAGCTTGTGTCTCTCAGTTATTCTTTCCTTAAGACGTTCAATGGGGGGTTCTGAAGATATTGAAGGTTGTTCTGCATTTTTACCGCTCGATTTCAAGCTTTCAATTTTTTCTTCCAGTTTTTTTATTTCACTGTTAAGCCTTATAATTTCGGCATTTGCATCCTGCAGCTTATCAAAAAGGGAAATGTTTTGCTCAAGCAGTTGCTTTTTTCTCAAACTTATCACCCCTGAAACATATAAGTTTATAAATCGGTTTTATAAATCTCACAATTAAAAACGATACACCTACACCTATAAACGCACCGGCAAAATCAATCAGAACATCTCTCAGTTCACAGCTTCTTCCTACGCTCAGCAGCTGATGCAATTCATCGCTTACCGCATAAAAAAGACAAAACGCAAGACTTATAAATACCCTTACTTTAAGCTTTAATCCCCTGTAGCTCACCATTGTAAGAAAAGCATATATACCTAACGCGGTATAGATTGAAAAGTGAGCAAGCTTTCTCACGGTAAACTGCAAGCCGTCAATTTTCTCCTGCTTTTGGTTATCGTCCAACTCCTCAAAATCTGTATATACAACCTTTGCAACCTTTGATATTACCTTTAAGCTGGTTTCTGTTGATTGGTCAGCATCCTGAGCGGAGAAACCAAAAATTAAAGCCATACAGCATACAAGCATTACAGCCGCCGCAACTCTGAAGATTAAAACTTTCATACATAAACCCCGATTTTTAAATCCGGCATTGCACCGGATTTAAATTTACTGTACCTTGCGGAAATAATTCATAGGATTAACCCAACTGTTATTAACCATCATACCGAAATGTAGGTGATAACCTGTTGACCAGCCGGTTGTACCAACATAGCCTACAACCTGCCCCTTTTTAACATAGCTTCCCGTTCCGACAGTTATAGAGGACATATGTGCATAATATGCCTTATAGTTTACACCGTCACTACCTGTACCGTGGTCAATAGCAACATAATTTCCATAACCGCCTCCGCAACGCTGACCGTCACTGTTATAGCAGCTACTGTACTTTTTATAGTTATGGGTACAGGAGCCGTAAGACTTATAAACATAACCGTCCGACATAGCATAGACCGGATATCCTCCGCATCCGGCTATATCAACACCGTAATGAACACCGTTGTGTACCGAATCGTTACTATGGTATCCCGCACTTATATAGCCTCCCGAAACAGGCCACATAAAAGCACCACCGTCATACTGAACATTAACACCTGAATTCTGAGCCATTGAATTTAATGTTTTTTGGTATGCTTTAATATCTGCCTCTATATCGGCGTTTTCATTTTTCTTGTCATTAACCTGAGCGCTGATAGTATTTATAACGCTCTGTATACTGCGGTTTTCTTGTTCCAGCTCGGCTTGTTTTGCTTCAATAGTTTTCTTAATATCAACCTGACTTTGAAGCAGTTTTTCGTTTTCAGCCTGTTTTTCCTCGATAACCTTAATTTCTGCAACCAAATCTTCAATCATTTTCTTATCGTGAGAAGAAACCGCGGAGGTAAGTTGAGAAAGCTGGAGAAATTCAGCGAAATTCTCCGCTCCCAAAAGCACCTGAACATTGCTTCCTGTGTTGCTCATACGAATAGCGCGCAAACGCTTTTTAAAGGAAAGCTTCTGTTCATCGATTTCCTCATTCTTTTTATTGATTTCCGCTTTATTGGCAGCAATAGTAGAATTAATTTTATTTATTTCTTTGTTGCACAGGTTTATCTGACTTTGAGTATTGGCAATTTTTTTCTCAATAGCCGATTTTAAGGCTTCCTGAGATTTCTGGTCATTTTGGAGGGATTTAATTTCCGCTTCAATTTTCTTTGACTCTGCTTCAAGCTTTTTTATCTCGTTATTGAGCTGACCCGCGCTCATAGCAGCGGAGGTAGAAACAGTTAAACAGCCTACGGTAAGTATTACAGACATTACCAATGATATGATTTTAAAAATACTCTTTTTCATTGTATTTCCTTTCAAATTATATTGCCGCAAATTCGCTTCCCTCGCGCCTTAAATACTTACTTATCATAATAACACTACCTATAACACCTGCTAATATTCCTATTCCGATAAATATAAGCAGTAACAGCCACGCAACATCGCCGTATTTAACGATATCGCTTGTACCGAGAGTTGAAATAATAGTTTCCGTAGCAACTCTGTAGCAGAAGTATAAAAGACCCTCTGCAATTAAAGCCGAAATAACACCTATAAGCATACCCTCAACAACAAAGGGAAGTCTAATAAATGCGTCGGTTGCTCCTACTGCCTTCATAATACTTATTTCAAGCTTTCGGTTATACATTGTAACACGAATAGTGTTTGAAACTATAACAAGTGAGATTATAAGAAGAATAGCTATTATCCAAATTCCTGCTATGGTTATGCCTTGTTTGAGAGCAGTAATCGTTTCTGCTAAATCACTCTGTGACTGTATAACATCAACGCCTGCAAGCTTGCCGATTTCCTCTAAAGTTTCATCAAAAAGTGACATATCCTTCATAGTAACCTTAGCCGCACAGGACATCGGGTTACCGTATTCATCATCAAGGAAAGTAAAGTATTCTTCCTGTCCTTCAAGCATACTCTCCTTAACAGCCTGAAGTCCCTCCTCGCTGGAGATAAACTCCGCCTTTTCAACATTGGAAATTTTCTCTATTTCCTTACAAAGCGCTTTTGCCTCATCCTCATTATGAATAACATAATCGTTATCGGATATTCCGTTAGCGTCCCTTTCAGGCTCAGAAGCCTCTTCGGCCGAGCTACTCTCTGCATTTTCAGAAGAATTTTCCTCTGAAGAAACATCTTCTTTTTCACTGTAAAGAGCCCAGTTATAGTCCTTCATATAAACCATAACAACATTCTGCTTCTCAAGATTTCCAACTGCTATATTAACATTTTCGGTTATGAGAATTGCAAGTCCGATAATAACCATACATGCCACAAGCACGCCTATAGACGCAATAGACATAAGACGGTTTACCCAGACATTTTTAACGCCCTCACCGGCTAAATATTTTACACTTCCCAGCTTCATACAATACCACCTCCGGCATTGTCCGCCACGATTCTTCCGCTGTCAAGCATGATAACGCGGTGATTAAAATCTCTTACAAGGTTATGGTCATGCGTAACCATAAGAATTGTTGTTCCTTTTTTATTTATCTCTGTTAAGAGAGATACTATTTCGTATGACATATTCGGGTCTACATTTCCGGTAGGCTCGTCCGCTATTATCAGGTCGGGCGCGTTTACAAGCGCGCGCGCAAGACCTACTCTCTGCTGCTCGCCGCCCGAAAGCTGCGAGGGCATTGAGCGCGCCTTGTGACCCAGCCCCACCTTGCTTAATGCCTTGGTTACCTCTCTGCGGACTTCCTTTCCCGAAGCACCTACAACATGCATTGCAAATGCAACATTATCAAAAACATTCATTGTAGGTATAAGGCGGAAATCCTGAAAAACTATACCCATAGTTCTTCTCAGCATCGGAACCTGACGCCTCGGCATAGAGGTAAGGTCAAAGCCGTTAACGGTTATTTTGCCTGTATTTGCCTTTTCCTCTCGCATTATAAGCTTCATAAAGGTACTTTTTCCGGCACCCGAGGAGCCTACAACGAAAACAAACTCACCGTTGTTAATTTTTATATTAACATCCTCGAGAGCGTGCGTTCCCGTAGGGTAGGTTTTGAAAACACCGCGGAATTCTATTATAGGGTCGTCATTACCCTGAATTACCGGGCTGTTTGACATTTCTTCCATTTTTATGCTTTCACTCTTTCAATCAATACTTAACGGGGTTGCTCTTAAGGTACTTATTAACCATAAGTGCGATTTTAAAGATTATTGCATGGTCGAACTCGCGCAAATCAAGTCCCGTTATCTTTTTGATTTTTTCAAGACGGTAAACAAGAGTATTTCTGTGAACAAAGAGCTTTCTCGATGTTTCGGAAACATTCAGGTTGTTTTCAAAGAAACGCTGAATTGTGAAAAGAGTTTCCTGATCAAGGCTCTCAATAGAACCGCGCTTGAATACCTCCTTCAAGAAGGTTTCGCAAAGGGTTGTAGGAAGCTGATAAATAAGGCGGGCAATACCGAGGTTATCGTAAGATACAATAGTTTTCTCGGTATCGAAAACCTTTCCAACCTCTAAAGCTGCCTGAGCCTCCTTAAAGGAACGGGCAAGGTCCTTAAGATTATCAACCGTTGTTCCTATACCGATAACGGCATGAACATAAAATTCTCCCGAGAGAGTATCTGCAATTGTAGAAGCCAGCTTCTCAATGGTTTTTGCTCCGATATCAGACTTTGTTTCCTTAACGAGAGCAATATCGGTTTCATTAATATTGATAACAAAATCCTTTGACTTATCAGGGAAAAGATTCTGTAAAACATCATAAACCGAAACATCATGAGACTCATTAGCACGAATAAGGATAACAGTACGTAAAACATCACTGTTAAAATAAAGCTCGCGCGCCTTTAAGTAAATATCTCCGGGAAGAATATTATCAAGTATTATGTTTTTAATAAAGTTTGCACGGTCATACTTTTCATCATAGTAAAACTTAATATTTGAAAAAGCGACGGCTAAAACAGCAGTATATTTTGAAGCCAAAACATCAGTTCCGTCAACAAAAACTATATAGCTTGCTCCCTGACTGTTGGAAAGAGACTTAAATGTAATATTATCGGATGTGAAAATTTCACCCGAAACAACCGCAGGCTCTAATTTTTCTCCTATTCTGCCAAGCTCACTGCAGGCGATTATTGTAAAGCTTTCATCGATAACACCGAAGGTACGGTCAATCGCATCCTTCATTTGGTGTATTACTCCCTGAAAAAGACGGTTAGACATAAAAAGCACATCCCTTATAATTTTTTCTTCCGTTTTATGTTATATAAAACCTATTTTATTTTACACAAAATCCTTTCATATTGCAAGAGATATATTCAAAAATACATAAAAAAGTTACAAAATAATTACAAAATCAAGTTTTGCAGTGAGTTTATCATAAAAAAAGACAGAAAAGCTGAGAAAATCAGCCTTTCTGTGCTTAATTACTGATTGAATTTAACCAGAACTCCTCTTTTGCAAGCTTCTATACATTTTCCGCAGCCTGTACAGAGAGAATTATCAACAACTGCCACATTATCCGTAACCTTAACCGCTCCAGCCTCGCAAGCACGCTCACACATTCCGCAGGCTATGCAGGATACACCGCAGGCCTTAACTACAGCAGCACCCTTATGCTTATTTGCACATCCGGCAACGGTTTTCGCATCCTTACCAACAAGCGAAATAAGCATTTTAGGACAAGCCTTAACACATTTTCCGCAGCCTACGCATAAATCTCTGCAAATAACGGGTCTGCCGTTATTAACCGTTATAGCTCCAAACGGACATACAACAGCGCAATCTCCGAAACCGATACAGCCGAATGAGCACTCCAGCGGACCTCCGCCAAGCAAATTCGCCGCGGAGCACTTTTGCGCACCCTCATAGAGATATCTGGTTTTTGTAATATCAGGATTTCCGCTACAGGAAATAAAAGCTACTTTTGGATTACTCTTAACCTCAACTCCCAAAATTCCAGCCAAAGCTGCAGCACTTCCGGCTCCGCCGGGAGCGCATTTGTCAGGCTCAGCCTCTCCGGCGGCTACTGCGGCGGCGTAACCGTCGCACCCTGAAAATCCGCAGGCTCCGCAGTTAGCGCCCGGCAAGGCATCTCTAACCTTTTGCTGCTTTTCATCCACAGGCACAGCCATAAACTTTGAAGCAAGGGAAAGACCCAAACCGGCTATAAGACCGATAACCGCAACAATAACAACTGCTAAGAAAATCTCCATTGCCTTAACCCCCTATTCCGGCAAAGCCTAAGAATGAAAGCGACACTATCGCCGCAGCGACAAGCGTTATAGGCAAGCCCTTTAAAAATTCGGGAATATCAGCGGTCTCCATTTTTTCCCGTACACCCGAGAAAAGCAGCATAGCAAGCATAAAGCCGAGTCCAGCCCCTAAGGCATTGAAAAGAGACTGAACGAAGCTAAGTTCATTCGTTATGTTGAGCATTGTTATACCCAAAACCGCACAGTTTGTAGTTATAAGCGGAAGATAGATCCCCAAAGCATTGTAAATCGGCTTAATATACTTCTTTAAAACTATCTCAATAAGCTGAACAATAGCGGCGATAACAAGAATAAAAACTATCGTTTCAAGATAGGTATACTCAGGATAAAGAATATATGTGTATATAGGGTAAGTAACCGCCGTTGAAACAACCATAACAAGAGTTACGGCAACGCTCATTGAAAATGCGGTGCCGGTCTTTTTGGAAACGCCGAGGAACGGACATATTCCCAAAAACTTTGAAAGCACCATATTGTTTGTTAAAATAGCCGCAAGAAGGATTGAGGCAATAGTTGTACTACTGTTCATTTGAACTTTCCTCCTTATTCTCGGTTATTTTTTCACAGGCGGCTCTTGAGGGACAGCTCTCACAGCCTAAATGCTCCACTGCCTTTTTGCCGTTCTTCTTAGCAATGGCGTTTGAAGCGGCAACCAGCATACCGAAGACAAAAAATCCTCCGGGAGGCAAAAGGAATATTATCATAGGGCTGATATGATTTGCAGTAACCGTAATTCCAAAAAGGCTTCCGGCTCCTAAAAACTCCCTTATCATACCCATAAGAGTTAAAACTGCGGTAAAGCCTATTCCCATTCCGAGCCCATCTAAAACACTTGGAAG
Source organism: Clostridia bacterium (assembly GCA_017472575.1). GTDB lineage: Bacteria > Bacillota > Clostridia > Oscillospirales > Acutalibacteraceae > UBA737. The sequence continues at coordinate 49,461 of JAFUPX010000043.1, forward strand.
AACAGAATTTTTCGAGGCAAACATCTCAGCACGAGCTAGTATAATACAGTTAACAACTATTAAGGGAAGATAAATTCCCAGCGCGCTGTCAACCGACGGTAAAAATGCCTTAACAAGCATCTGAACAACACTTACAAAGCCTGCGATTATGGTAATGTATGCCGGTATACGAACCTTATCCGGAATGATGTTACGAAGCAGGGATATAGCGAGGTTTGAGCAAACAAGAACCATTGTAGCGGAAAGTCCCATTCCGATGCCGTTTATAGCGGCAGTGGTTATCGCAAGAGTAGGGCATGTGCCGAGCACTAGCCTTAAAACAGGATTTTCCTTAATCAGTCCGTTTGTGAAGTAACCTAAATATTTATTTTTCATTCCGCTTCACCTCCGACTGTCTGAGTCTTATTAAACTGCTCTACAGCCTCGTTAACTGCGTTTGTAACCGCTTTTGAAGAAATTGTAGCTCCTGTAACAGCATTTATTTCATTGGCTTCGCCGTCAGCACCGTTTTTAACAACACTGATTTCGCCCTTTTTCCCCGAATACTGCGAATAAAAGCTCTCTTTGGTAACATTTTGTCCGAGTCCCGGAGTTTCATTTGATGCATCAAGTATATCAACGGCTTTAATGCTGCCGTCGGTATCAAAAACTGTCATAACCTCAACATCACCGCCGTAGCCCTTTGCCTGATTTATATAGATAAATGCAACAGCACTTTCATCCTTATAGGCCGCATAAAAGGTTATTTCGTCTTGGCTTGCCTCTTCAAAGCTATCCGCGTCAACCAGCCGAGCCATAGTCTCATTACGGCTTTTCTCACTGTTGGAGGCTATTGCGTCCTTAGTTATATAATTCGTAACGCTGAGAGCAAGCGGAATAATAATACATATACAAAGCAGAACAATAACAGGCTTAAAAATATCCTGACTGTATTTTTTAAAGAAATCAACTATCTTATGCATGGTGCCTGCCTACCTTTCTCTTACCGAAGGGTCTGTTAAGAGTAAATCGGTTTATATAAGGCACAAGGATATTCATAAGCAAAATCGCATACGAAACGCCCTCCGGCATAGCACCGAATTTCCTTATAATAAAGGTTATAAGTCCGCATCCGATACCGAATATCAGCTTTCCCTTTGCTGTTATCGGAGAGGTAGAATAATCAGTAGCCATAAATACAGCCCCTAACATTATTCCTCCGCCGAAAATTGCGGACAAAATATCTCCTCCGCTTACAAGGGTTAAAATTCCAACCGTTCCGATAAAGCAGAGCGGTATAATCGGAGATATAACTCTTCTTATAATAAGATATGCCCCTCCCACAAGCAGAAGAAAAGCAGAGGTTTCACCAATTGAACCGCTGTGCATACCAAAGAAGAGCATTTTAGCCGAGTATGTACCTGCTTCGGCAGCTAAAGGTGTTGCCGAAGTCACCGTATCAGATACAGGCTCTAAAAAGCTTGTCATCTTTCCGGGGAAAGATACAAGCAAAACAATTCTTGCGGCAATGGCAGGATTTGCAAAGTTATGACCTATTCCGCCGAACATCTGTTTAACAACGATTATAGCCACAACACTGCCTATCGCCGCTACCCAGAGCGGTACGGTTGAGGGAAGATTCATTCCAAGTAAAAGTCCCGTAACAACAGCAGAAAAATCCCCTATGCTGTTAGGTTTTTTTAACGCCTTATTCCAAAGAAACTCCGCTAAAACAGCCGTTACAACACAAACTAAAAGTATAGCCGCAGCCTTTAAACCGAAAAGTATACAGCCGTAAATCGCCGCCGGACAAAGCGCGATAATAACATCGAGCATTATTCCGGCTGTTGTATCACTGTGACGAAGATGGGGCGATGATGAAACGGTTAATTTTTCCATTTACTTCTTCTCCCCTTTCAAAGCTGATTTAGCAACCCTCATTGTCTGCGTTAAAGGTCTCCTTGCGGGACATACATACGAGCAACAGCCGCATTCCATACAGTAATTAACATTCAATTCCTTGATTTTTTCAGTATTATTAAGCTTAACTGCCGTTTCAACCATTGCAGGATAAAGCTGCATAGGACAGGCACTCGCACATCTTCCGCACCTGATACAAGGTGTTACCGTTTCGGATTTTATCTGGCTTTTCATAACGGTAATTCCGTTATTACGCTTTTCAACACTCTTGTTTATATCATCAAGAGCAATGCCCATCATAGGTCCGCCCATAGGCACCTTGCCTATCTGCTCAGTATCAACTCCTACAAATTCAAGAAGAGCCTTAATAGGAGTACCAATGGGAACTATAACATTCTTAGGCTCAGGTACCGCTGTACCGTCAACAGTTACCCTTTTTGACACAAGCGGCATACCGGTTTTTATAAACCTATAAAGCGTTCCGATGCTCGTTATATTCATTACCATACAGCCTATATCGCTCGGCAGTTTACCCAAGGGCAGTTTTCTGCCTGTTGCGGAATAAATAATAACCTTTTCCGCTCCCTGAGGGTATTTCTGAGGCAGTTTCATAACGCGGACGCGGTTTTTGGTATCCCTCTTATCCGCCGCAATTTCAAAAAGCTTCTTTATAGCCTTTTTCTTGTTGCTTTCAATGCATATAACAACTCTTTTTATACCGAGAACCTTTTTTATAAGATAAATTCCCTCGATAACATCCTCATAGTTATCCATACACTCGCGGTAATCGCTGGTGATATATGGCTCACACTCAGCTCCGTTTACAATAAGAGTTTTAATACTTTTTTTCTTAACATCAAGTTTAATTCCGGTAGGAAATCCCGCTCCGCCGAGTCCTACAAGACCGCACTGTCTGGCAGCTTTAGCTAAATCGGCAGGCTCCTTTACCTCAATTGGCGCTAATGCTTCATCAGGTGCCATCTTACCGTCAGACTTGATTTCGATACCTGTATCAGTCACTTTACTTACCGTTCCCGAAACACTGGCATGAATCGGAGCGCTTACCGCGCCGACCGCTTCTCCTATAAGCGTTCCAACCTTAACCTCATCACCTTTTTTTACCACAGGCTTTGCAGGCGCTCCAATATGCTGGGAAAAAGGAATGAAAACAGTTTCCACTCCCGTCATCTCAACAGTTTCAAGCTCGGCGGTATCTTTAAGGTGCGGCAAGAAACAGCCGCCCTTTATCCGTTTTACAGGACGCATTATTTTTTCCTTTTCAGGCATAAGCCCCCTCCTTAAAACTAATATTCCGTTTAATATAATACTATATACAAACCAAATTTACAAGTGATTTAAACAAAAAAGAACCTTGTTATTTGATTAACAAGGTTCCTTAAAATATTATCTCTCTTTACCTAAGAAAAATACAGCGAGAGTACCGGGGCCCGCATGAGCGGCTATAACAGGGTCAATGCAATTGTATAAAACATTTTTAACCTTATAGCGCTTTTTAATCTCCTTTTCGAGATATTTAGCATCCTCCTCGCAGTCTCCGTGAACAATGAAGATATCCTGATTTTGAATATTTTCTCCTTTTTCTTCAAGGCTATCTATAAGATGGTTAATAGCCGCCTTTCTGCCTCTGGCTTTGCCGGTTACATACAGCTTACCGTCTTCTGCCATATGAAGCAAGGGCTTTATTCCTATAAGTGTTCCTACAATAGCGCTTGTGCCAGAAAGCCTGCCTCCTCTTTTAAGGAAGAACAAATCGTCAATTGTGAAGATATGGCAGATAGAAAGCTTGTTTTTTTCTACCCAGTCGGCAACCTCTTCTATTGTTTTGCCCTCATTTTTGAGCTTTGCTGCATAGTGGATAGCCATTCCCTGACCTAGCGAAGCACAAAGTGTATCAACTACGATTATCTTTCTTTCAGGATACTGCTCTTTATAATCCTCTGTTATATTAATAATATTCTGGTATGTTCCCGAAAGACCCGAGGAAAAGCTTAATATAAGCACATCCTCTCCGCTTTCAAGTATGGGCTTAATAACCGCGTCACACACCTTTGCGGAAACAAGGGAGGTTGTTATTTTCTCCTTTTCACGAAGAAGTCTGTAAACCTCGCTGTAGTCGGTTTTACGGCCCTTAACATAGCTTTCGTATTCCTGTCCCCTCATATTGTAAGTAAGGGAAAGTATTTCAACGCCATAGTCTTCTATCTGCTTATCGGTAAGTCCTGCGGCTGAATCTGTTACAATTTTAAAACCCATAAATAATGCTCCTTTTATTTGCTGGAAACATTATATCGTTATATCCCCGATTTTTCACCCTACACTTAAAAATTTGAATTCTACTTAAATTCACAACAACTCTACTAAGAATAGAGTTGGCTTTATAATGCGCTTTTGAGAGCTTTTTTTAATGCAAAATCAAGAGGCTTAAAAAGTATTGGAGTTAGGATAAGATTTCCCGCACAATGGAGAATATCAAACCAAAGCCCGTTGATTATGTATGTTACCCCGAATGTAATTCCACCCGTTATAAAGTAAGGTATACTGCAAAGCGTTCCGAACAAAAGACCGTAAATACCTGAAACAGCAGTATAAATCCAAACACTTTGTACTCTTCTTATCAGACAGATTACTACTACTAAAACCGCCCACACATAAAGATAATTTACCACCCATAACGATAACCCATAGGTAATAATTTCGCAAAAAACAAAAATATAAACCGATATAAAGGATTTGTATGAAAAATTCACCGCGGTTATCATAATAAGCAGGGTTACTATTTCAATATTCGGAAGAGATGCCATAATAACCTGAGAAACATACATTAAAACGCCCAAAAGAGTGAGCAATATAATTTGAAAAAGCTTTTTATGCCGGAGTGTACGTGATTTCAAAGCTATCACCGTTTTCTATTGTCTGTTCGTTCATCCCGACGGTCGTCATCTCGCCGCCCTTGGTAACGCACCACCATGCGCCGTCCTCATTATAATCCGCACGCACTCCGTCGATAACGGTATAAAATCCGCTTGCATATTCCTCCTCAGAAACAAGACCGTTTTCATAAAGCGCATCGCCCAAAGTCTGCTTTTCGGTTTTAAGCTCAAAGGTTTTTTCTTCCCCGTCAGACAAAACCAATTTAACCGTTATCTCGGTTTGCGACTGTGATACGCTGCTGCTTACCGATGAGGAGATATCACCCTTATCAGAGGAGGGACCGAAGGCTCCCCAGACAATGACGGCTGCCGCAATCAGCACCGCCAGCGCAATTCCTAATCCTACTGCTAATTTTCTGTTTTTCATAATAAAAAACTCCTTTTGTATTGATTTGCAAAACACTTCAATACAAAAGGAGAAATACATTATATAAAATGCCGCCAATACTCAACATCCTATAACCGTACTCTGCCAATTACTCGTGGCTTTTTGTACTGAAGATTGGCGGCGAGTATTCCGACTTATTGCTGTACAGAGCAATACGCCTTCCCATACTTTAGTACAGTGACATAATGTAATGCCCCAAGCAAATTACGGCGACGAGTTCGCAAAGGATTTGCACCTTTATTCCGGTTTAAGTCTTGTTATTCACAAGACACCGCCAACTTGTTATGCAAATTGATTTTATCATTTTAGTCAGGGCTTGTCAACCTCTAATGCGGCTAATTCCTCGGTTGCCCTCTCCCATTCTTCCAAAGCTGTAAAAAGTTCGGTTTCAAGCGTATCAATTTCGGTTTGGAGCTCACTTAGCTTTATATAATCGCTTGCATTTTCGGGAAAAGCAATTTCTTCCTTTATTCCTCCGATTTTTTCTTCAAGAAGAGCTATTTTTTCCTCAGCTTTTTTTACCAACCGCTCCCGCTTTGATTTTTCCTTGGCAGGGGTTGTAAAGCTCTTTTTAATCTTAGGCTTTTCAGTATTATTTTGAACGACCGTAGCATTTTTCTGATTATCAAGATACTGGGCATAGCCGTAAGGGTAATATTCCGCCTGTCCTTTTGAGAAAACAAGCAGACTATCCGATATTTTACGAATAAAATACCTATCGTGAGATACGAAAATAAGCGTACCTGAAAAGGATAAAAGAATATCCTCCAATGCCTCCTTGCCCACTATATCCATATGGTTTTTAGGCTCGTCAAGAATAAGGAAATTAGGTCTCTTTTTGAAAATTTTACAAAGTGCGAGTCTGACCTTTTCCCCACCTGACAAAACGCTTACGGGCTTGAAAACCTCCTCTCCTGAAAACAGGAATGCGCCAAGGTCACTTCTCGCCTCGTAGTCGGTTAAAGAGGGAAACTCGCTCAAATAATCATCAAGCACAGTTTTCTCGCTTACATACTGCGCCATTTGCTGGTCAAAATACCCTATCTGCACTCTGGGACCGAATTTATAAAAGCCCCCGAGCGGTTTTACCGCTCCCATAATGGTTTTTATGAATGTAGATTTACCGAGTCCGTTTCCGCCGATTATACCGATTCGCATACCCCGTTTAACCTCAAGATTAACGGTAGACAATGTATTTTCAAAGCCTATTTGCAAATCTTTAACACTTAAAACATCCTTAACACCGATATCCGCAGGCTCAAAGCTTGTGAAAAAGGCTTTATTATCGCTTTTTTCGGGAGCATCAATTTTCTCCATTCGCTCTATCTGCTTTAATTTAGACTGCGCCATTGCGGCTTTTGTAGCCTTGTAGCGAAATCTATCCGCAACCGATTGCAAATGCTCTATTTCTTTTTGCTGTTTTTCGTATTTTTTAAGCTGAGTTTCGGCATATTCCTTTTTGAGCTTTACAAAATCGCTGTAGTTTCCTACATATTTATGCGTTTTACCGTACTCAATTTCATAAACGCAATTAACAACATTATCAAGAAACATTCTGTCGTGAGAAACAACAACAAACGCTTTCTTATATTCCTTTAAATATTCTTCAAGCCAGCCTACAGCCTCGATATCAAGGTGGTTTGTAGGCTCATCCAAAAGCAAAATATCCGGCTTTGATAAAAGCAGCTTTATAAAGGCTATTTTGGTGCGCTGTCCTCCCGAAAACTGAGAAAGAGGACGATACTTTTCCTCCTCTGAAAAACCGAAATGCTTAATAGCAGCCTCATATTCCTTTTCAAAATAAAAGCCTCCGGCGTTTGTAAAGCGGTCAAGCAAGGAGGTATACTGCTTTATATTTTCATCGCTTTGCTCGATTTCCATTTTTCTTTGTGCTTCTTCGAGCTCATATTTAAGTTCAAGCAGTCCTGAATAAGCCTTTCTGATTTCCTCAACCAAGGTTATAGAATCATCTTCAAAGGTCATCTGAGAAAGATATCCTATCTCCGGCTTGCCTGAAACAGCAAAAAAAGAATCGGTATCACTATCTAATTTTGTTATTTTGTATTCGCCTGATATAAGCTTTAAAAGGGTTGTTTTGCCGCAACCGTTACGGCCTACAACACCAATCTTACTTTGCGTATTAATTTCAAAATTAACCGAGCTTAAAATCGGCTCCCCTGCCAGCTCAACTACACCGTTTTGTATTTTTAACTGCATATTTATCTTCCCATAAAATTATCGGGCACCCCTATGCCGAGGCACCCGAAATATATTATTGTTTATCGCGCTTTTTGAAGCCGCGGCGCTCTCTTGAACCCTTTTCGCGGCGAGGAGCCTCGTCAGCGTCATCCTCAACAACAGCACCGTTTACCTCAACCAAAGCATCTCTGCGTGAGAGGTTTATTCTGCCCTGATCGTCGATCTCGGTAACCTTAACAAGCACCTGATCTCCTACTGTAACAACATCCTCAACCTTTTCAACTCTCTTAACATCAAGCTTAGAGATATGAACAAGACCCTCTTTTCCGGGAGCAATTTCAACAAACGCACCAAAGGTCATAAGACGGGTAACCTTACCGCTGTAAATAGCACCGATTTCGGGGTCATTAGCGATAAGCTCAATAATTGAAACAGCCTGATTAGCTTTTTCAATATCAAGACCGGATACAAATACCTGACCGTCTTCCTCGATATTGATAGTACATTCGCACTGCTCCTGAATAGACTGGATAACCTTACCCTGCTTACCGATAACATCACCAATCTTATCGGGGCTGATTTTGGTTGTAACCATTTTAGGAGCGTATTTTGAAAGCTCAGCACGGGGCTCGGCAATACACTTGAGCATTACTTCATCAAGTATATATTCTCTTGCCTTGTGAGTCTTAGCAAAGGCTTCTTTAATGATTGCAGGAGTAAGACCGTGAACCTTTAAGTCCATCTGAATAGCTGTGATACCCTTATGAGTACCTGCCACCTTAAAGTCCATATCTCCATAGAAATCTTCGAGACCCTGAATATCTACCATTGTCATAAAGTCACCGTAAACACCGTCATCTCCGGTGATAAGTCCGCAAGAAATACCTGCAACAGGAGCCTTTATCGGAACACCTGCCGCCATTAAAGCGAGGGTTGAACCGCATATAGAGCCCTGTGAGGTTGAACCGTTGGAGGAAAGAACCTCGGAAACAACACGAATAGCATAGGGGAATTCATCAACACTCGGAATTACCGGAACAAGCGCACGCTCTGCTAAAGCACCGTGACCTATCTCTCTTCGTCCGGGACCTCTTGAAGGCTTAGTCTCTCCTACAGAATAGGAGGGGAAATTATAGTGGTGGATATAACGCTTGGAAACCTCCTCATCAAGACCGTCCAGCTTCTGAGCCTCACTTACAGGAGCAAGTGTAGCTACTGAGAGAACCTGTGTCTGACCTCTGGTGAACATACCGGAGCCGTGAACTCTCGGAAGAAGGTCTACCTTAGCATCAAGAGGACGGATTTCGTCGATTCCTCTGCCGTCAACACGCTTTTTCTCATCCTTAAGCCAGTTTCTTACAACATGCTTCTGAATAAGATAAAGTATCTCGTCTATCTTACCCTCATTGCCCTCAAACTTTTCGTCATACTTCTCATGAAGTGCGTTTGAAATAGGAAGTAAAGCGGCATCACGAACGAGTTTATCGTCTGTATCAAGAGCCTTTTTAACATCCTCAATGCAAAAGGCTTCCATTTCAGCGAAAATTTCGGGGTCGGGATCGTTGGACTGGAATTCAAACTTAGGCTTGCCTATCTCAGCAACTATTCCGTTAATAAAAGCAACAACCTCTTTGTTTACCTCGTGACCTGCCATAATGCAGTCAAACATAAGGTCGTCCGGTATTTCATTACCGCCAGCCTCAATCATTGCAACGAGGTCTGCGGTTGAAGAAACTGTTAAGTTAAGCTCTGTTTTTTCTCTCTGCTCTAAGGTGGGGTTGATAACAATTTCACCGTCAACCAAGCCAACGCTTACGCTGGAGATAGGTCCGTCCCACGGGATATCGGAAATAGCGATAGCCGCTGAAACACCGATTGCCGCCGCAACCTCAGGCGAGCAGTCAGGGTCAACCGACATAACTGTTGCAACAACAGAGCAGTCGTTTCTCATATCCTTGGGGAATAAAGGACGGATAGGTCTGTCAATACAGCGTGAAGCGAGTATAGCCTTTTCGCTTGCTCTTCCCTCTCTTCTCTGGAAAGAGCCGGGGAAACGGCCTACAGAGTACATCTTTTCCTCATAATCAACCGAAAGCGGGAAGAAATCCACACCTTCTCTGGGCTTTGCCGATGCGGTTACGGTGCAGAGAACCTTTGTCTCACCGTAGGTTGCCATAACAGCCGCGTTTGCAAGCTGAGCCATCATTCCGGTCTCTAACTTCAACGATCTGCCGGCAAGGGTTGTTTCGTAAACCTTGTAGTTTTCAAACATCTTAAAATCTCCTTTTCTTTTTCCGAGATTTTCCGATTAGCAATAAATCCAATACTTTTTTAATTTAAAAGCACTCGATTTACCGCTAAATCGCGAAAAATCTCTTTTTTTATTACAATAAGGCAGACCGCATAAAAAGCAGTCTGCCCTAAATGTACCGAATTACTTACGAAGACCGAGCTTCTTGATGATAGCACGGTATCTTTCGATATCGTTCTTCTGGAGGTATGCGAGAAGGTTTCTTCTGTGACCTACCATTTTAAGAAGACCGCGGCGGGAATGGTGGTCCTTATTATTGTCCTTAAGGTGAGCGTTGAGCTCGTCGATTCTCTTTGTTAAAAGAGCAATCTGTACCTCAGGAGAACCTGTATCTCCCTCATGAGTAGCGTACTCAGCAATTATCTGCTGCTTTGTTTCTTTGTTCATCATTTTTAAATTCACTCCTTTTATTATTTGCCGATACCCGAGCTTAAGGCCGTTGAGTGTTCCTTTAAAAGGCAGACGCCTAAAGCGCAGAATACCGCAGCCTGATTATTATAACACCATTTTTCTAAAATGTAAAGTATTATTTTTTAATCCTTTAAAACAGTGGATTGTCCGCCATTGGATAAAAACTGCTCAACTAAATTAAGTGTGCTTTCAAAGGACTGCTCAATTGTAAATTTAAAGTATTCGTAATCGTTACCGTCACCGTCTCTTCCCTCTATATACATATGAGAAAGACTATCATCATACGAAAGAATATCTTCTGTTGCCTTTTCCTTTACATCACTGATATAAGTGTCAATAAGCAGTTGTGCTTGCTCTTTGCTTAAAGTAACACCTGCAGCTTCCCTATCATCAAAATTTTTACCGTAAAAATCAACGGTAAAGTAATTAAGCTCTGATAATTTCTCCTTTAATTCTTCCCATCTTTCATCAGATTTATAAATCTCTAAAAGAATATCAGGAACATCATTTTCATCATAATGATATATACGGTTTAAATTTTTTGAGCCTTCAAGCTCATAATTTATTATCGCATACTGACCGTAATACTCAGCATCCTTTCCCGCTTCCTCTACAAAGAACTTATGCAGTTCAACCGCTTTTTTGGGATTTACCTTGAATTCATCCCCCATTAAATTAACGGTTGCCTCTTTTATAGAGTCTGTTTCGGGGATACGCTTTGAAAAGCCTGTTATATCGAGCTTCAGTGATACAACAGTTGCTGCAAGTAATATTGCTGACACAGCACCAAAAAGAAGCGATTTTTTAACCGTTTTAAAGCCCTTATCAGAGATACCGCCTAATGTGACAGTTCCCAATACTGCGCCTAAAACAGCAAATATCCAGAAAACAACACCGTATGAACCGACAGAGAATATCATTCCCAGTCCGTATGCCGCAACAAAGCCTACAAGTATACTGCAAATATAATATATAAATTTGTAAGCATAGCTGTCACCGCTTTTTTCGCTCTTTCTGCGATTATAAAGAAGCACCGAGCAGACTACAGAAACAACGGCAATAGCCAGTATCATAAGCAACGAAACTATCGGTTCGGTTTGAAGAATTCGCAGCGAGTTATATCCAATTTGCTTATAAAGCACGCTGTACTGTGCGGCAACTCCGTAAATAAAGGGAGAAGAATGCCAAATCCAAAAGGATTCATTTGAACCGTAAAAACCTATAAGATATTTGTCGCACAGGCTGAACACTATCAACACTGATAAAAACGCACCGAGATTAATACCTACAAAAGAAATTATAAGGTCAAACACACTTCCGGCGCATACAATAAAAATCATTGTAAAGGCGGCACTCATCAGCATTATGGCCGCCGAAAACGCAAAGGCAGTGAGTATTGATTTTATATCGGCTACTACATTATCAAAAAAGCTTAATCCGATAAGAGAGCCGTAGCACAGAATTATCGGTATAAAAAGCGGAACAACCGCCGCAAAAAATCGGGAGAACAAAAGGCTTGTTCTTGTTATCGGCAGAGCATGATAAACATCCACTGATTTTTTAGAATATAGGAAAGAAAAGTTAACAAAACAGGAAAACACCGCGATTATACTAACAACAACCGTAATAACTGTTGAAATACCTATAATAGAATTCTTCATATTATAGGGATTTGAAAAAAACGAGGAGCCAGCCTGATAATTGCTCATTTCAATAAAAACATATCCTGGGCATATAAGCAGCATAAAAACAGTTGCCAAAATAATAATACCTATGTTTTTTCTTACAGTGAATTTAAAAAGATTAAAACCTGCTTTATTCCTTGATAATGTTGCTGACGTCATACCCTGTCACCTCCAGTTCGAATACAAACATTTCTTCAAGTGTTGGCTCGATACACTCTGCAAACAAGGGAGAAAGCTTATTGATATAATCCATTATCTCGCTTTCATCTCCCCTTATAACCATTTGAAGAATTGAGCCGGTCTGCTCGGTTTTAAGAACATTAAGTCCGTCAAATACAGTTATTTCAGGAACCTGTTCAAATGCCGCCTGAACCTTATGCAGTTTACCGCGCAGATTTTCTATTTCATCGTTAAATAAAACATTTCCGTTATGTATAAGACCTACATGGTCACATAAATCCTCAAGCTCACGGAGGTTATGCGAGGCTATGACGGTTGTCATTCCTCTTTTTTCCGCGCCGTCAATAAGTATAGCTTTTAAAACCTTTCGCATTACAACGTCAAGTCCGTCAAACGCCTCATCAAGCAACAGATACTTCGGTGCGGTAGACATTGCAAGTATCAGCGCCGCCTGCCTTTGCATACCTTTTGACATTGAAGAAATCTTTGCCTTGTAATCAAGCGGAAAGGTCTCAATGAGCCTTTTATAAATATCATAATCAAAGCTTTCATACATCGAGCTATAGAAAGAAGCCATTTCATTTATTGAGGATTGCGCAAAGAAATACGGTGTATCCCCCAAAAATGCAACCCTGCCCTTTATTTGGGGGTTATTGAATACGCTTTCTCCGTCAACAGTGATTTCGCCGCCGTCCGGCATATAAACACCGCTCGCAAGCCTTAAAAAGGTTGACTTACCCGAGCCGTTGGAGCCTACAAGTCCGTATATTGAGCCGTCAGCAATATCAAAGCTTACATTATCAAGCGCTTTTTTATTGCCAAATGTCTTGGTTAAATTCTTACAGCTTATCATTCCGCTTCCTCCTTTAAAACCTCGTCAACAAGTTCTTTAAGTTCCAGATTGGTAAGTCCCAGCTGATTAGCAGAGGTTACCGCCTGCTTAAAATTTTCCTTTGCCTTTTTTATTACCGCAAGGTCACTGCTACTGCCCTCTGCCATATAAGAGCCTTTCCCTTTTACGGAGTAGATAACACCGTCACTTTCCAGAATAGCATAAGCCTTCTGAATGGTATTTGGATTGACAGATAGCTTTATTGCAAGCGACCTGACACTTGGCAGCTGGTCTCCGCCGTTCAGAACACCTAAAGCTTTAAGCCTTATGAATCCGTTTACTATCTGCTCACATATCGGAACTCCGCTTTTGTAATCTAACTGAAGCATTATGACCCTCCTTTAACTGTATTATTTCGATTAGTACAGTTATATGATACAGTAATACAATAATTTTGTCAATAAAAAATTTTGTCGTTTTCTCTTGAAATGCCGCGATAAAGGTGTATAATTGCATAGGATTATTTTTTTGGGGGAATTTTTAATGGAAACCTATAATTTTCTTTTGGCTTTGGCTTTGATTCTTTTATTTACAAAGCTTTTTGGTCTTTTAACTGCAAAGGTTCATCTGCCGCAGGTTGTGGGTGCGCTTGTTGCCGGAATACTTTTGGGTCCCAGCGGCGCGGGGCTTCTGCACGAATCCGATTTTCTGCTTAAAACCGCCGAAATAGGCGTTATTATGCTTATGTTTATAGCCGGTATAGACACCGATATCAAAGAACTGAAAAATACAGGTCCTGCCGCCTGCGTCATTGCTATGCTCGGAGTTCTTGTTCCGATAATCGGATGCGGAGGAGTATATTTTCTTTTCTTCGGAAACGGTATGAACTTCACAAGCCTTTTAAAATCAGCCTTTGTGGGTGTGGTTTTTGCCGCAACCTCTGTAAGTATTACGGTTGAAACCCTTAACGAAATGGGCAAGCTTAAAACAAAGGTTGGCTCAACACTTCTTTCAGCCGCGATTATTGATGATATAATCGGTATTGTCGTTTTAAGCATTATTTCGGCTATGGGAGATAAAAGCGTTAATCCTGGAATTGTTGTACTTAAAATTATAGGCTTCTTTGTCTTTACATTTGTTGTTGGTTTTATAGTTTATCACATATTCAAGCGAGTTACGGTAAATCACGAAAAAAGCCGCAGAGTAGCTATTTGGGCGCTTGCTTTCTGCTTTGTAATGTCCTACTGCGCAGAGAAATTTTTCGGTGTTGCCGATATAACAGGTGCATACTTTGCCGGAGTTATCCTCTGTAACCTTACAAAATCCCGTAAATATGTTGCCAAAAAGGTGACTGCCGCTTCTTATCTTGTGTTCTCCCCTGTTTTCTTCGCAGGGATAGGACTTAAAACCGATCTTTCAGGAATTACAGGCAGTATAGTACTGTTTTCTCTTGTACTTATTGTTATGGCTGTTATAACAAAAATCATCGGTTGCGGAGCCGCCGCCAAAATATGCAAAATGTCGGGCAAGGATTCGCTTGCAGTAGGTGTTGGAATGGTAGCAAGAGGTGAGGTAGCCCTTATGGTTGCGCAAAAAGGAATTGACAGCGGATACATAGATGCAAAAATTCTTCCTGCCATAGTTTTGTGCGTTATCTTCGCCGCTTTAATAACCCCGATTTTACTAAAGCTTGTAATGTCAAACAAGCCCACTCCGCCGGATAATAACAGCGAAGAAAGCCAAACCGAAGCAGAGCCTAAAACAGTAACAGCATAAATAACGAGCCTGTGAGCATACAAAAGTGTTGCTCATAGGCTCAATTTTTAATATATGCTTTACCAAATACGCACACCATCAATATGAATAAAACGGGCGGTGTCATAAATATAAGAGTAAAGTGGTCTGTCCAACGCATCAAAAGTATGCGCCGCAACAAGTATCGTAGGTATTGTTGCTGTAATGACAGGCGAATGATAAAAATTCCCGTCCTCAGCTCCGAGCTGAACGATATCTCCGGATTTTACCTCATTTTCTGATACTATGTGTCCGTACGGACCGACCGAGCGATTATTCACAAGAAAATTATATAAATATCCGACACCGCTCCACGAAGCAGAACGGTCAGCTAAAGAGCGGTAGTACCATCCTGTAATAGGAGTATAATTCATTATTCCCGCACCCGCAAAAACACATTGAGAAGCAAAGTTTGTGCAGTCTCCCCCGATACTTTCAAAATCATAATACGCACTGTTTCGCTTAAGCGCCCATCTTCTCGCATAGTCTACAGCGGCAGCTCTGTTATAGGGTGTTTCTCGCATATATCCGCCCCCTTTTTATTATTCTATGCTAATAATTACTTATTTGTTAGGTCGATTAAAACAGTAAAAAGCCAGCTTTCACAAAAACAATTTTTAAATATATAAAAAAGTGCTTGATTTTTTTCTATAATGCCGTTATAATATTTAAGTCACAGTTTTGGAGAGGTGGCTGAGCTGGTCTAAGGCGCACGATTGGAAATCGTGTAACGGCTAATACCCGTTCAGGGGTTCGAATCCCCTCCTCTCCGCCAAAACGGAAATCCTGTCGATTATTGTCGGCAGGATTTTCTTTTTGTATTATTCATCATTCAGCTGTAAAAGTATAATAAAAAATCGCCGCTGTTTTCCACTAAAAATATCTAACGGAAAAACAGAGGCGGTTTTATTTCAAATTTTATTCCTCGGAAAACATATCCTTACCTACTCCGCAAAGCGGGCAAGCAAAATCATCGGGAAGGTCTTCAAACTTTGTTCCGGGAGCTATTCCGTTTTCGGGATCTCCGGCAGCTTCATCATAAACCCAACCGCAAGCATCGCAAACATATTTTTTCATAAGGGAAACCTCCTTGTATTCTTGATACTTGTATTATAACAAATTATATTGTAATTATCAATACTATTTTACTTATGCTCTCGGCTATAAAGTTTCAATACTTGATTTTTTATTACCATTTAAAGCTGTTTGAAAGCAGTGTTACCTTATCCTCTGAAACGGTGAGAAGTCCGCCGTTTAAAGAGCCTGACTTTTCCTCCCCGTTATCGAGAGTTATTTTACATTTACAGGGCTTTACCGAGGTTATAAAGGGTATATGTCCCGCCATAACCGCCAAATCACCCTCGCTGCCGCGGAGAATTATTCTTTCAGCCTTACCCTCAAAGAGGTTACCGTTCGGCGAGGAAATAACAAGATTAAATGTATTCATTTGTTACACCTTACCCGCCTTTTTGATAACATCCTCAATAGTTCCTGCAAAAAGGAATGCAGATTCAGGCAGGTCATCATGCTTACCGTCAATAATCTCAGCAAAAGAGCGTATTGTTTCCTTTAGCGGAACATAAACGCCTGGGATACCGGTAAACTTTTCGGAAACATCAAACGGCTGAGAAAGGAAACGCTGAATTTTTCTTGCTCGGGAAACTAACAGCTTATCCTCGTCCGACAGCTCATCCATACCCATAATAGCAATTATATCCATAAGCTCAGTATAACGCTGGAGTATGCGCTGAACCTCTCGGGCAACTCTATAATGCTCCTCCCCTACTATATCGGGATTTAAAATACGGCTTGTAGATTCAAGCGGGTCAACCGCTGGGTAAATTCCCAAAGAAGAAATACTTCTTGAAAGAACGGTTGTTGCGTCTAAGTGGGCAAAGGTAGTTGCAGGTGCGGGGTCGGTTAAATCGTCCGCCGGAACATATACTGCCTGAACTGAGGTTATAGAGCCCTTCTTTGTTGAGGTTATGCGCTCCTGCAAAATACCCATTTCATTAGCAAGAGTAGGCTGATAACCAACTGCTGACGGCATTCTGCCTAAAAGTGCCGAAACCTCACTTCCTGCCTGAGTAAAACGGAAGATATTATCTATAAATAAAAGTACATCCTGATTTTGCTCATCTCGGAAATACTCCGCCATTGTAAGACCTGAGAGCGCAACTCTCATTCTTGCTCCGGGCGGCTCGTTCATCTGACCGTAAACAAGAGCAGTTTTATCAAGAACTCCCGACTGCTTCATCTCATTATAAAGGTCGTTACCCTCTCTCGTTCTCTCGCCAACTCCGGTAAATACCGAAATACCGCCGTGCTGCTTGGCTATGTTATTGATAAGCTCCATTATAAGAACGGTTTTTCCTACTCCTGCTCCCCCGAACAGACCGATTTTTCCACCCTTTAAATAGGGGCAGATAAGGTCAACTACCTTAATTCCGGTCTCTAAAATTTCGGTTCCGGTTGAAAGCTCGTCATATTTAGGAGCAGGTCTGTGAATATTCCAGCGCTCTGATGTTTCGGGATTTTCTTTATTATCCACCGCTTCACCGAGAACATTGAAAATTCTGCCAAGAGTCTCTTCTCCTACAGGCACGCTTATTGGCTTGCCTGTGTCGGTTACAACAGTACCTCTCTGCAAGCCGTCGGTAGAAGCCATTGCTATACAGCGGGCAGTATTATCCCCTATATGCTGGGCAACCTCAACGGTAAGAGTTCTCTCCCCTACAGGCACAGTAAGCGCGTTTAGTATAGCGGGCAGACTTCCGCTTTCAAATTTAACATCCACTACCGGACCCATAACCTGAGAAACCTTACCCTGATTAATTTCTGCCATTGTTTTCACTCCTTAGTTCCCCGCTCCGGCTACAATCTCGGTTATTTCCTGAGTTATAGCTCCCTGACGGGCGCGGTTATATTTAAGCTGTAATTCATCTATCATCTGCTGAGCGTTTTTGCCTGCTGAATCCATTGCAGTGCGTCTTGCGGCAACCTCACACGCAAAGCTTTCCTTAACAAGGCTGTAAACTATTCCCGAAATATACTCGGTAACAGCGGTTTTAAGAATAGTAGCTTCATCCGGCTCAAAGGTAATGCTTGCCTTAGAGGCAGGAGAGTCTTCAAGCGGAAGCAACCATTTAATTTTTGCTTCCTGAGAAAGCATAGAAATATACTCGGTTGAAATTATACCGATTTTGCCATACTTGCCGCTGATATATTCGGCACAAAGCCTTTCTGAAAGCTCTGAAGCGTCAGCACTTGAAAAATCCTCAGCACTCATATATCCACTGCCGAATTTATCGCAGGCTCGCTTGCCTATCGGCAAAATTTCAGCATCAGGGAATTCTTTAGCAGATTTAAAAACATTAGCGTTATAGCCGCCTGCCATTCCCCTATCTCCTGCTACTACAATAATTAGCTGTTTTTCAGAACCATTTTTTCTCATAAAGGGACTTTTTTTACATTCATTATTTCCTGTTAAAAGTCCTAAGATATTTTCAACAGCCTCGGCATATTCCCTGCCTTTAAGCATCGCATCGGTAGCGCGGCGAATTTTCGAAGAAGCAACAAGACCCATAGCCTTTGTCAGATGAAGAGTGGAATCAACACTTTTTATTCGGATTTTAAGTGCCTTAGTATCTGCTCCCACTTACATTCACCCTTTCATTTTACCGAGAATTTCTTTAAGAGTCTCAATATCCTCTTCCTCGAAATATCCGCTCTCAATTCGCTCTATCCAAGGCTTATAGTCACTTTCAATTTTTCCAAAAAGCTCCTGCTCGTAATTTTTAACCTGTGAAACAGCCACACTGTCAAGATATCCGTTTATAACTGCGTAAACTATCGCAACCTGACACGCCGCTCTTACAGGAGAATTTCGGTTCTGCTTTAAAACCTCAACTATACGCTCTCCCAAAGCAAGTCTTGCTTTTGTATCTGCATCTAAGTCGCTTCCGAACTGAGCAAAGGACTGTAATTCCCTGTACTGCGAATATAAAAGCTTTAATTCTCCCGAAACCTTTTTCATAGCCTTTAACTGAGCGGAGCCTCCTACTCGGCTTACCGAAATGCCGGGGTTGATAGCCGGCATTATACCTGCATGGAAAAGCTCAGTTTCAAGGAAAATCTGTCCGTCGGTTATGGAGATAACATTTGTAGGAATATATGCAGAAACATCTCCTGCCTGAGTTTCAATTATCGGCAGAGCGGTAATAGAGCCGCCGCCGTATTCTTTTGCTACGCAAGCCGCTCTTTCAAGCAAACGGGAATGAAGATAAAATACATCTCCGGGGTATGCCTCTCTTCCGGGTGGACGGCGAATAAGCAAGGAAAGCGCTCTGTAAGCTACAGCGTGCTTGCTTAAATCATCATAAATAATTAAAACATCCTTGCCTTGCTCCCTGAAATACTCCGCCATTGCGCAGCCCGAATAGGGTGCAATATACTGCAACGGTGCGGTTTCGGAAGCAGAGGCAGATACAATTATTGTATACTCCATAGCTCCTGCCTTTGTAAGCTGCTCGGCAAGCTGAACAACAGAGGTATTTTTCTGACCTATAGCAACATATATACAAAGTACATCGCTGTTTTTTTGATTAATAATCGTATCAATGGCAATTTCGGTTTTACCTGTCTGCCTGTCACCGATGAGAAGCTCGCGCTGACCTCTGCCTATGGGTATCATACTATCGATAGCTTTGATACCCGTCTGCAAAGGAACACTAACGCTCTCTCGCTCGATTATTCCGGGTGCTTCTGACTCAATAGGTCTTGTGGCACTGTATTCTATAGGACCCTTGCCGTCAATCGGCTCACCGAGAGCGTTTACAACTCTGCCCAGCATATTTTCGCCCACAGGAACCGAGAGAACCTTTCCGGTTCTCTTAACCTGAGAGCCCTCGCGGATAGAGTTTTTATCCGAAAGAACTGCAACCGATACAGCCTCTTCTTCAAGATTCTGCGCCATACCGAAGCTGCCGTCCTCAAACTCGAGCAGCTCATTAGCCATGCAGTTTTTTAGACCATATACTCTGGCAATTCCGTCTCCCACAAGGATAACCGTTCCGGTTTCCGCCATTTCTATGCGGGATTTGTAATTCTTGATTTGCTCTTTAATTATATTGCTTATCTCTTCAGGCCTTGTATTCATCCCTGCATCACTTCCTTCGCACTTTCAAGGCGCTTTTTCAAACTACCGTCAAAAACAGCGCCGTCGGTTTTAATAACAGCCCCACCTAAGAGAGAGGCATCAACATAATATTCTATTTGAAATTTTTTTCTGAATTTATTTTCAAGCTTTTCAGTAAGCTCTTGTTTTTCGCTGTCATTAAGCTCCTTAGCGCTTATCACCTGAGCTTTTGAAATATTCTTAGAAGCAAGATAAAGCCCCTCATATATATTAAGGCAATCAAAAACCTCTCTTATTCTTCCCTTTTCGCAAAGTAAGCATAAAAAGGATATAACTTTCTCATCAGCATAGCCTTCAAAAGCCTCCTGTAAAGCAGAAATCCTTTCATTAATCGGGATAGCCGGCGAAGCGAGAAATTCCAAATATTCTTTTGTTTCGTTTATTGCCTCGGCAACAGCTTTAAGAGAGTGAAAAAACTCCTCTTCCTTTTTTTCTTCAAGAGCCAGCTCAAACAATGCCTCGGCATATTCTCTGCTAGTTACTGTCATCACTGCCACCTATACCCTCTAAGAACGAAGCAAAAAGCTTTTTATGGTCATCATCAGAGATTTCTCTGCCCAGCATTTTCTCGGTAAGAACAGCGGAAACATCAATAATTTCTTTCTTGATTTCAGCCTCTGCCTTTTTCTTTTCAAGCTCTGCGGCAGCCTTTGCCTGACGGACTATACCGTCCGCCCTGCCCTCGGCTTCGGAAACAATCTGCTGAGCTCTCACATCTGCCTTAGCAGCTGCGGAAGACAAAATCTCCTGTGCCTGCGTTTCGGCATTGCCGAGCTTTTCCTCCCAGAACGCCTTGTTGCTGTCAGCTTCCTGCTTAGCCTCAGCCGCTTCGGAATACTGCCCGTCTATCTCGTTTTGCCTTTTTTGAAGCATCTTCTTAACAGGAGAAAACAAAAACTTTTTTAAGATAAGAAAAAGCAGCAGGAGATTACAAAGAGAAATCAAAATCTGCCATATATTAACCGATATGACTTCCATTGACTGCATAATTTTTTCACTCCAAAATTACTTAATTGCTTCTAAAAGAATGTTTACAAATCTTCCGGGAGCAAGGAATATGAGCAAAATAGCGATAACCAGTGCGTAAAGACCGGTAGTCTCTGCAATGGCACAGCCCATAAGCATAGTGGTTGTAACATCACCCTTACTTTCAGGCTGACGGCCAATAGCCTCGCAGGCCTTAGCAACAGCGTTACCTTCTCCGATACCGGGGCCTATACCGGCTATCATAGCCGCTCCTGCACCCAAAGCACAGCATCCCAAAATAATTCCGATTGCAAGTTCCAACATTTTAATTTACCTCCGATTTAATTTTTTTATTTTTTCTTTTTTTATAGTCTTCCGCGGGGAAGCCACTTGAAATATAAAGCATTGTAAGCATTGCAAAAATGAACGCTTGCAGGCAACCGCTGAAAACATCAAAATAGATTGACAAAACCGCCGGAATACCTATTTGCAAAAACGGTATTTCTCCAAGCACACCCGGTAGCCAACCTAAAACCATATTAGAGAGTCCTTGTAATGCAGCGGCTATAAGCACAGATATAACCGTTCCCGAAAGAATATTTCCGTAATGACGGAAAGCCATTGAAACAGGCGTTGCCACCTCACTTATAACATTAAGCGGTGCCAAAAACGGAACGGGGTCTCCAAAGCTTTTAAGATAATGCACAGGTCCGCATTTCATCTTATAGTAGGTAATAAGAATAAATACCAAAATCGCCCAACCGGCAACTATATTGATATCAGATGTCGGCGGATAAAGACCTATTAAAGTAAGCAGACTTGAAAACGCTGATATAGCAAGTATTGCCGCAACAAAGGGTGCAAAACCCGAAAAATATTCCCCCATATTACCTTTAACAAGCTTTTCGGTGGTTTCAATTATCCACTCTGCAATAAGCTGTCTCTTTGTTTGCGGTTTTTCGGATATTCCGTGAGTAAAATAAATACACAGCCAGAATACCGAAAAAATAACCAACCACGAATTAATCTGAGACTCGGTTATCGGCAAGTCCTGAATCGGCAGCTTCAAAGTGAAGTAAATTCTCGCTCCCGCTATCTCGATTCCTCCCGAGGCAGGGTTGGTTAAAATTTTCAGCGCAATCCCAAAAAGCATCGGCGCAACTGCAAGAATCATCAGCAATATATCCACTGCGAGAAACTTCACGCTTTTTATTTTCATTTATTTATCACTTCCTCTGGAAGTTATTTTGTCATAAAACGGTCTTATAAAAATTGCTATTCTTGTAAAGAAAAGCGGAATTAAAACCGAACATACATTAAAGTATGGTGCCGTTACTCCTACAGCGGTAACTATAAAAATAAGAATAAGCCGCAACGTTTGAGAAATCTTAACCGTGCTTTCCATCTGCTTTTTTTCTTTATTAACAGCGGATTGTACCGTAAGTCCCATAAGAAAAAAATTACCTACTGCCGCAACAAAACTAAGCAAATTGCCAAGTAATACAGTATAATTCCACTCACCTATTATAATAAACACAAACTGCATAATAATACTCATAGAAAATACACAGCCGGCAATATATACAGTCTCTTTAGTAACAGTTTTATCAATTTTCACAGCTTCGCCCCATCTTTAATATATTTAATAATTACTTACATACTACCATATTATTCTAGAATTTACAACACACACTATATATAAAAATGTGTAACAAAGCTTAAAAAATGTGCTGTAAAGAAGATTTTTAAAAAATAAAATTTTATTTTATTTTTCCTATTGACAAAACCGACTTTTATGGTATAATAAATCTTGCTTATTTGGACCGTTAGCTCAGTTGGTTAGAGCAACCGGCTCATAACCGGTCGGTCCGGGGTTCGAGTCCCTGACGGTCCACCAAATAAGCATTATTTTTTTAAAGTTTATACTATAACTATAGGGGTATAGCTCAGCTGGTAGAGCATCGGTCTCCAAAACCGAGTGCCGAGGGTTCGATCCCTTCTGCCCCTGCCAAAACGAAAATCCTGTCGACTTTAGTCGATGGGATTTTCGTTTTGTATTATTCATTTTTCATTATTCAATATTCATCATTCATTCGACAGGATTTTCAATGAATAATGAATGATGAAATCGCTTACGCTGATGAATAATGAATAATTGATTTAACCTAAAATTTCTGCTATAATATTGAAAAAGGCGGTGTAATATATGAAAGAGAATTCATTAATTAATAAATCCATTGCTTTTGCAGCACGAATAGTTAAATTACATCAACATTTAATTAAAAATAAAAAAGAAACCGTAATTTCAAAATAGATAGTCCGTAGCGGCACAAGTATCGGCGCAAATATAAATGAGGCAAACTACGGTCAAAGCAAAGCGGATTTTATTTCTAAAATGCATATAGCATTAAAAGAAACTGCTGAAACAGAGTATTGGATTAAATTGCTTTGTATGTCAGAATATATTGATGATATAATGAGTAATTCATTGTTAGATGACTGTTTAGAAATTAAACGAATACTTATTGCATCTATTAACACCGCAAAGGAAAACAACAAATGATAAAAAACATTAAAGACATTTTGTGTACCGAAGAAATCTATGTTATATATTCGGCTTCTTATTATTTCATCAATTCATCTGTAAGGCGGATAATTTCGGGAGCGATTTTTTCGCGTTCCTTTTTAATGATTTTTTGATACATAGGATATGCTAAAGCTACGGTAATCATACCGATAAAACCGATAATTATACCAGGTATAAACCAAAATCCCTGCCAGACCATTGCACAGCTCATTCCAATCCCCATAACTAATGCGCCTATAACGCCTATTACAATAGATATCATTGTTGCTTTTTGGGTAACACCTGCATCAAGGCGGCGCAGCTGCTCCATTTTATCCTCTTCGGGCTCCGCATATTTTTTGCGGATATTTTTTATCTCCGCCTGTTCCTTTGCGGAATAGGTATAACTGAATTTCTCTTTGTCGCTGTTTTCCATTAGCTTTAACTCCTTTTGTATTATATTAAGACTTTCTCAACTTCTTTAATTCTTTGTTTGCGCGAACAATTGTATAAACCGCCATAGTAACAACAATTAAACACACTCCTGCACCGGTTGCGCCAATCATAATCCGGTTAAAATACGGCGATGCACTTTCAGTCCCGAACTGATAAAGCATTGCGGTTTCGAGCGATAGCATAGAAACAAGCGCCGCCGCCAGATTGATACTTTTCGCTGTTGACATTACCGGACTGTTATACTTGCGGTACTTAAATATATTTATAATAGAATGAGTGGTAACATAAAATGTATACATTGCCATTACATAAATCAGTATGCCGTTATATCGGAAGCCTTTGTTCTGCGAGATAACCAAAATTACAACTCCCGAAAGAGCAAGATTTACGGTTATCAGGATAATACCGCAAAGTCTTGAACGCTTTAGTTCTTTTTCTCTGTCCTTACCGATTCCTACTCGGTTGGTAAACCGAAGCAATAAAAAACGCATTACCGCCAGAATTATGTAGTAAGCCGCAAGGGTGACTGACCACACAGAGCGATACCAAATACCTGTAAACAAATTTGTTGCCACATACAGCAAATTAATACATAAGGAAATATAAAGCGAAATATGGGTTTTAAAGACAGCATCCGTCATATACCGATTACCGAATTTATTGTTATAAATCTTCTGCTTTATGTTTCGGTAATATAACGGAAACACCTTTACACAGGCTATACAGATTACAGAAAGCGAGTAAAACGCTAATACGTAGGTTACATATGCAAAGGGTGATTCATCCCAGCCCTTTACAAAAACCGCAGTCAGGCATACGGTACTTATAACAGCTGCTATCAGCATCAGCCACACCGGCGGATAAATCAGATTTTTATACATTTTTTTCCAATCCATCTTTTTCATAGCCTCCGAATTTTCACAGTGAAGCTGCTTCCTTTTCCTTTAACACTCTCAACACTGATTTCTCCCCCGATAATATCTACTACTCTTTTTACAAGGGCGAGTCCCAAGCCGTTACCCTGTGTTGAATGAGAGGTATCTCCTTGATAAAATTTTTCAAAAATATGCTCGCCTACCTCCGGTGACATTCCGCATCCCGTATCACTTACCCTTACCACAGCGTGATGCTTTGTAGCGGTAAGCGATACCGAAACTGTTCCGCCCTTTCCGGTAAATTTAAAAGCATTAGAAAACAGATTGTTCCAAACAAGGGAAAGCAGCTCCTCATCTGCTTTGACAATTACATCTTCGGCAATATCAGTATTAATTTCAATTCCGCTGTTTTCCCATACACTCTCATATTGCAGCAGGCATTCACAAAGCTGCTCTGCTAAATCATATTCTTCTGCCTGAGGATATATCTGCTGATTTTCCAACCGATTGAGCTTGAGAATGTTTGTCATCATATCTGCAAGACGGCGAGAGCTGTCCGTAATAGCCTTTGCATACTCAATACGCTTTTCCTCAGATAATTCGGAAGACTGCAAAAGCGTTCCGTAATTCTGCATAACAGCAAGCGGAGTCTTCATTTCATGAGATACATTGGCAATAAAATCAGTGCGAAGCGTTTCCACACTTGAAAGCTCCTCTGCCATCTTGTTGAAGCATTCTGTAATTTCGTTGAATTTATCATCAGTTCCGAATCTGCTTAACGGTTTTATACGAACACTGAAATCACCCTGCATAATTTTTTCTGCCGCCTGAGTGATATGCTTTGCGGGGCGGTCAACCGTAAATTTTCTTCGCAGCGCATCTACAAAAGTGAAAATTAAACTCAGCAGCAGAACATTGGCAAAGGTCAGCTTTGCCGCCGAATTAATATTAGCTTGTGTGAGCGTTAGATTAAGTGTTGAAGAAAGCTCCGAAACAAAAAGCATTGTACAGCAGGTAATAACAAAGGCTGCAAGCGCAAAAAAGACAAGATAATGCTGAATACCGTAAAGAAGCCGTTTTAAAGCGTTTTTCTTCTTCACTTAATCACCGCCTTATATCCAAGTCCGTGAACCGTAACGATTTCAAAATCCTTACATTCTGCAAGCTTGCCGCGAAGCTTTGTCATATAAACATCAACGGTGCGGGTTCCCGATGCGGTATCAGCATCCCAGAACTCGTCCATCAGCTGTGCCCGTGTAAAAGTCTTCTTAGGATATGATAAAAACTTATATAACAAATTAAACTCTCGCGCAGTAAGAGCTATTTCTTCATCATTCAAGTATGCGGTATGCTCATCCATATCCATTTTAAAGCTGCCTACCGTAAGCGAACGGGAGGAGGCTATCTTAGCCCGCCGCAAAAGCGCACCGATACGCAAAAACAGCTCATCCAAATCAATAGGCTTAACCATATAATCATCAATTCCAACGCGGTAGCCGCGCTGCTTTGAGGCAAAATCATCACGGGCTGTCATAAATAAAATAGGAATAGTTTCATTGAGCGAACGCACGGTTTTTGCAAACTCAAATCCATCAATCTCAGGCATCATAATATCTGATACTATAAGATCAAATACTTTATCGTACATTGCGTCATACGCGTCATTTGCATTAAGACAGCCTGTAGCTTCATAACCGCTTTGATTTAAAAAGGAGCAAACTGTTCTATTCAGATCCTTGTCATCCTCAACAACTAAAATTTGAAACATAAATTGATCTCCTGCGGCAATTGTTATTTTATTATAACAGATAAATGTTAAAGTTTTGTTTACGTTTTCTGCTTTTTTCAAAAAAACGGAGTTGTATCTCACGATACACTCCGTTTTTATAACATCTAAATTACTTTTCTGTTTTTGCTGCATCAATGCGAGCCTTTGCCTCAGCAGTTCTTTCCTTAGCAGCGGCGATTTGCTCATCGCGCTCTGCCTGTAGAATAGCCTTGCGCTTTTGGGGATTGCTCATAGCCTTAGCCTCTTCCCACTGAGCCTTGCTTTCAGCCTTAACAGCTTCGAAATTTGCCTTATCCACCTCATGCTGTGCCTTTGCATTTTCCTTCATATCGTTAAATGCGTTTTTAAAAAAGTTTGCCATTGTAATTTTCTCCTTTTCAATTTGTTAAATATATTCTAACCCCCGTTTGTTCAAGATTTAATTCTGAAATATTTAAGTTTTGTTAATTCAAAACTTCTTACAGCAAAGGAACCACCGAACGAATAAACTGCTGTTACAGGTTTGCTTTGCAGTTATGCTGACATAAATACCTTCTACAACAATGTAAATTTATTTTTCTTAAAAACCAGCAGTCCTTCATCACGCATTTTGCACAGCTCGTTAGACATTGCACTGCGGTCTACAGAAAGAAAATCCGCAAGCTGCTGACGGTTAAACGGAATATCGAATGTTCCGTTGTTATTTTTCTTAGCTTCCTCCGAAAGATACGAAATAAGCTTTTCTCTTGTGGTGCGTTTTGCCATAAGACCAAGCTTGCGCACTAAATTTCTGTTCTTTTCGGATATAGCAAAAAATAAGTTCTGCACGACCGTAGAATGAAATTTACAAGCCGAAGAGCATACTGTGAGTATTTTTTTAACATCAAAAAATATTACGGCGCTATCCTCAACAGCAACCACATCATTTAATATATCACCGCTATCCGGAGCGGCATAGGCTTCTCCAAACATTTCACCGACATTTACCACATTAATAATACTTCTGTTACCCCAATAATCATCACTTTGAATATGAAGCTTGCCTTCGGTTAAAACCGTAATATTTCCGAGCCGTTCGCCTTGCTTAAAAACATACTCGCCTTTTTTGTAAGTACAAAGCCTTGCCTGCAGACAGCCGAGCATTAAAGCAAGCTCCTCTTCACCTACTCCGGCAAAAAGCTTCGTATTTTTCAGTACCGGAATATACTTTTTCATAAATAACCTCTTTTCGTTGTAAAAACAACAGACTTATTATCTGAATTGTACTATAATGATACCAGAAAATCAAGGGAGGAAATAAATAATGATTAGAAAAATAATAAAAATTGATGAAAATAAATGTAACGGTTGCGGAGCGTGTGCCGCCGCTTGTCACGAAGGTGCAATTCAAATGATAGACGGCAAAGCCAAGCTCACCCGAGAAGACTATTGCGACGGCTTGGGAGACTGTCTTCCCGCTTGTCCCACAGGTGCAATATCCTTTGAGGAAAGAGAAGCACCCGCTTATAATGAAGCAGCAGTTCTTGCCGCAAAACAGAAAAAAGCAACCAACCCCTTGCCCTGCGGCTGTCCCGGTACAAATTCAAAGGCTATCAAACGGGATGTAACCTCGGCTGTTACCGCGCCGGCAATAAGTCAGCTTGCGCAGTGGCCTGTACAGATAAAGCTGGTACCTGTAAACGCGCCGTATTTTGATAACGCTAATCTGCTTGTTGCGGCTGATTGCTCAGCATATGCATACGCAAACTTTCACAATGAGTTTATCCGCAATCATATTACGCTTATCGGCTGCCCAAAGCTTGATGAAGGCGACTATGCCGAAAAGCTGACTCAAATAATCGCAAACAACAATATTAAAAGTGTTACAGTCACTCGTATGGAGGTGCCATGCTGCGGAGGTATTGAAAACGCGGTAAAGCGCGCCTTACAGGCGAGCGGTAAATTTATTCCGTGGAGAATAGTTACCATTTCAACTGACGGAAGAATTTTAGAGTGAGTATATTCTAATAAACTTAAGAAGC
>JAFUPX010000044.1 GCA_017472575.1 Clostridia bacterium
CAGGAGCGGCATATAAGAGGCGGAATGGCTACCAGAAAAAAATACAGAGGAGAGTATACCGAGGCTCCGTAAGGAAGTTTGTTTTATTAGGCTGACTTTCATCAGTCTAACAATAAAAATTTTATCCCCTTCGTATCTGTATGATACAGAAGGGGATAATTTTTAATCAAATTAATTTTTTAATACTCTTATAGAGTTTATCACTGCTATTACAAGCACACCTGCGTCCGCAAAGGCGGCAAACCACATATTTGAAAGTCCCGCTATGCTTAAAATCAGAATTCCTATTTTTACCGAAAGAGAAAAAATAATGTTTTGCCATACTATTCGGTTTGTTTTTTGGGAAATTTTAAAGGCGGTGAAGATTTTAGAGGGCTTATCGTCCATAAGAACAACATCAGCAGCTCCTATTGCCGCGTCCGACCCCATAGCACCCATTGCAAAGCCTATATCCGCCATAGCCAGCACCGGCGCATCATTTACACCGTCTCCAACGAAGGCGGTTTTTTCTTTTTCGGAGCTTTTTTCTATAATTTCTTTAAGCTTCATAACCTTTTGCTCAGGTAAAAGGGAGGAGGAAAAGTTTTCAATTCCAATACTTTCGGCAATAGCTTTGGCAGTAACAGCATTGTCGCCTGTGAGCATATGAGGCTTAATACCTTTGCTTTTAAAGCTGTTTACAGTTGAAAGACTGTCCTCCTTAATACTGTCAGTTATAACGATATGTCCGGCATACTCGCCGTCAATACAAATATGAACTACCGTTCCCGCCTCGGCACTATCTTTATGCTTTACACCTGTTTTCTCCATAAGGCGGTCATTTCCGGCGAAAACAGTTTTGCCCGAAACGGTTGCCTTAATACCAAAGCCCGGCATTTCCTCTACATCAGTTACAGCTATATTTTCGATATTTCCTGCCGCTTTAAGAATAGCTTTTGAAACAGGGTGATTTGAGTATTTTTCGGCGGCGGCTGTTATCAGCAGAAGCTCTTTTTCTTCAATTTTTTCAGGATATACACCTGATACTGAAAAGCTGCCCTTGGTGAGGGTTCCGGTTTTGTCAAAAACTATGTTTTTAATTTTGCTTATGTTTTCAAGGGTAGCGGCGTTTTTGATAAGTATACCCTTTTTAGAAGCACCGCCTATTCCGCTGAAATATGTAAGCGGAATGGAGACAACAAGCGCACACGGGCAGGATACAACCAGCATCATCAGCGCTCTGTACAACCAGAGAGAAAAGTCCCCGAAAATTATTGAGGGAACAACTGCTACAAGGACAGCCAGAATAACAACAACAGGGGTATAATATTTTGCAAAACGCTTTATAAAGCTTTCGGTTTTAGCCTTGCTCTTTGCGGATTCCTCCATCAATCTTATAATTTTTGCCGCTGTAGACTCATTAAAGCCGCCCTCAGCGGAAATCTTGATAAGACCGTTTATATTGATGCAGCCGCTTAATACCTTGTCACCTACAGTTACATCGGCAGGGATGGATTCACCTGTCAGCGAGCAGGTATCAACCGAGGAAGAGCCCTCTGTTATGATACCGTCCACCGGAATTTTCTCACCCGGTTTTATTATAAGAATGTCACCCTTTACAATTTCCTCGGGAGAAACGGTTATAATCCCGTTTTCCGTTTGCTTGTTAGCCTTGTCGGGTCTAAGATTAATAAGCGAATTTATGCTTTTCTTGCTTTTATCAACCGCAATATGCTCAAGCAGCTCTCCTACAGCAAAGAACAGCATAACAAAAACAGCCTCAGGATATTCGCCTATGCAAAACGCGCCTATCGTGGCTATTCCCATAAGAAAACATTCGTCGAAAATCTCGCCGTGTATAATATTTTCCGCAGCCTCCTTTAAAACCTCTCCGCCGATTATAATATAAGGAATAAGGAATATTACGATTTGAGCCCAAACAGGCAGGGAAAATACCGAGGTTACAAGCATTGCCGCTACAAGTAAAACAGCGGTAACAATAATTTTAATAATATCTTCTTTATGCTCTTTCATGGTATCACTCCGTTACATGCTCAATTCCCTGAGCGATAATTGTTTTAACATGGTTATCTGCAAGGGAATAGTAGCAAACCTTGCCCTGCTTTCTGAACTTAACAAGTCCCGCGTTTTTCAGCACTCTGAGCTGATGTGATATTGCAGAGACAGTCATATCAAGAACATCCGCTATATCACAGACGCATACCTCGCTCTCGAGTAAAACATAAAGTATGCGGATACGCGTACTGTCCCCGAAAACCTTATAAAGCTCGGCAAGATCATAAAGTGTATCAATAGAGGGCATACCTTTAGCCACGGTATCGACTAAATCCTTGTGTACCTCACTGCTTTCACAGCAGGGAGCTGCAGTATTATCTGTCATAAAAACACCTTCTTTGAATAATTGAACGATTGTTCAAATGTTATTATAAATCAGTGCTTCTGATTTGTCAAGACCAAATAAAAGAGATTATTATATTCCTAGTCTTCCATATAATATTGAAAAAAATTTAATTAATGATATACTGATTTCAGGCGGTGTTAGAGTTAATATGAAAATTTATAAATTTGAAAAATTTATAGGCGATGGAAGAACTATCGGGATTTTTTGCAATCAGCAAAGTTCTGACGAAAGTCTGCATTCGCATGATTTTATTGAAGTTGTGTATGTTTTATCAGGCAAGGCAACACAGAGGGTAGACGAAGCCTGCTACGAGGTTGAAAGAGGAGATATTATTTTCATTAATTACGGCGGTAAGCACTCTTTTGAGCCTCACGGTGCTTTTAAATATGTAAATATTTGTTTTATGCCTGAAACTCTTGGGATTACCGTTATCACTCAGGATAATGCGCTGGCGTTATTATCTCTTACAGCATTTGATGATATGCGCAAGGATAAAAACGGCGGAAAGTTTTCTTTCTCAGGTCAAGAGCGCGAGGAAATTGAATTTATTATAAATGCTATGCTAAATGAGTTTCAAAGTTCGCTTTGTTTTTCGGAAAAGGTGATCGAGAGTTATCTTGTGGCATTGCTTACCAAAATACTTAGAAAAACAGTTATAGATGATACCGCTGATATTAAAACTGAGTGGGAGAAGCTTTGTGAATATATAGAGGAAAATCTCGGCGAGGAATTAACGCTTTCTTCGCTTGCGGAAAAAAGCTTTTACAATCCTGCTTATTTCAGCCGTAAATTCAAACAGTGCTTTGGAATTTCAGTGTCTAAATATATACGTGAAAAAAGAATAGAATATGCTATGAAGCTTTTACGGAATACAACGCTTTGTGTAGA
This sequence comes from Clostridia bacterium, assembly GCA_017472575.1. Lineage (GTDB taxonomy): Bacteria > Bacillota > Clostridia > Oscillospirales > Acutalibacteraceae > UBA737. The sequence continues at coordinate 3,290 of JAFUPX010000044.1, forward strand.
TGAAATAATAGAAAAGTCAGGATTTTCGGACAGAAGCGTATTTTACAGGCAGTTTTCAATATTCACCGGAAAAACTCCTAATGAATATCGGCAAAAAGTAAAATAAAACAACCTTCAAGGTAAAATATCACTACAGAATAAACTCCTATTTTATGGTATTATCCATAAGAGGAGTTTAATTTTTTACTGAAAGGTGATTTTTTTATGAAGCTTGATTTTAAAAATTATAAAGATAAAGTAAAGGCATGCTGGTTAGGCAAAAATATCGGCGGAACAATGGGTACTCCGTATGAGTGTATGAGAGAAGTGCTTGATATAAAGGGCTTTAAAACCGCCCCTAATGTTGTTTTGCCGAATGATGACCTTGATTTGCAGCTTGTATGGCTCTATGCGCTTGAGCAGCTGGGAGCTCATGCGATTAATGCAAATATTTTGGGCGAGTTTTGGCATAGTCTGATTACTCCGCATTGGAATGAGTACGGAATAGGAAAAGCCAATATGAGAAGAGGTTTGATTCCTCCGCTTTCAGGTGATTACGATAATGATTGGCGCAATTCAAACGGAGCTTGGATAAGAACGGAAATATGGGCCTGTGTAGCTCCGGCAATGCCCGTTATTGCGGCAAAATATGCTATAGAAGATGCTAAGGTTGACCACGGAGCAGGCGAGGGAACATTTGCGGCGGCTTTTGTTGCGGCTATGCAGTCAAGCGCGTTTGCAATACAAGATCTTAATAGCTGTATTGAAATTGGACTCTCGGCAATTCCTGAGAAAAGCAGAGTAGCAAGAACGGTTAGATTAGTTTTAGATTGCTATAATAAAGGAATGGATTGGCTTGAGGCAAGAAACCGTGTTTTAGAGGAAAATATGGATATCGGTAACGGTTGGTTTGAAGCTCCCTCCAATATCGGATATACGGTTATCGGTCTGATTTACGGCGAGGGAGATTTTAAAAAATCTATGATAACCGCTATTAACTGCGGAGACGATACCGACTGCACCGGCGCAACGGTTGGAGCAACTCTCGGTATTCTCTATGGTATGGAAGGTTTGCCAAAGGATTGGTGCGACCATATAGGAGATTCAATTGTTACAGTTTCAATTTCCAAGGGAGGTCAGGGCGGACTTTTCCCAAAAACCTGCTCTGAGCTTACCGAAAGGGTGGTTTCATTAGCACCGAGTGTACTTTACGCGCATAATAAATCGGTTGAATATGCGCATCAGGTTTGGACGGATAAAATATATGATTCCAACGGAAGAGAGCATAGTGTTGAATTTTCCGATGTTAATGAAATCCCTGAGGATATTGAAGATTTGCTTAAACGCAGAGTAAAGCTTTTGCTTCTTCCTGAAACAGAAAGGCTAAAACCGTATTCGATGCATTTTGAATCGGCATTTATTCGCGCGGATGTAACATTAGGCGGTGTTCCCGAAATTAAACCGTCCGGAGAAATTTCCGCACATATTAAATTTTCAAATGTGCGTGCTTTTGAAAATCAACAGCATCCGTTATCGCTTCGTTGGATTTTACCCGAAGGCTTTTCGGCTCAGGGAAAGAGGAGTGCATTATTAATGGATTACAATGCTCACAGTATAGGTGAGACATCTGTTGACGCAGCAATAAAAGCAGGAGATATTGTTTCGGGTGATAACAGAATAATTCTTGAAGTAACTGTTCCCGGCAGACATACCGCTCTGTATATTTCTTTTGTATTGTTTGGCTGTTAAAGTAAATTAGAAGACCGTATTTTGAAGATTGCTCTTCAAAATACGGTCTTTTTATGAGTATCTTCATTCATAAGAATGCAACACTAAATATTACGCAAAATTTGTTAAAAATTGCTGTTTACTTATTTCACTTATCCTGTTAAACTATAGTTTGAACAGGAGTTGCTTTAGTATGACGAAATTTGAAAATCTGCAGTGCAAGCTTGTGCAGTTGGATTGGTGCATTATATAGGCTAAGCGTTGCCTGCCTTTATAATAATAACCGTACCTAATCATTGTTGAAAACAGAATTCTCAGAAGGGAAAAAAGAAAATGCAAGTGCTGATACTTTCATGTAATACGGGAGAGGGACATAATTCCGCTGCAAAGGCAATAAAGGACCGTTTTGATTTTCACGGTCACGATGCAGTTATAAAGGATGCTTTATGTTTCTGGTCACCCGAAATCTCTAAGGTAATAAGCAAGAGTCATATTTTTATTTACCGTCGGCTTCCTAAGCTGTTCGGTATAGGTTACCGCTTTGAGGAAAACCATCCGCCTAAAGAGGGAGAGGAGTCCCTTAAATACGAGCTTGTTATAAGAGGAAGTGAATCGCTTTACGAGTATTTGAAAGCGGTTGGGTATGATGCAATTATCTGTACGCATGTTTTTTCGGCAATGATGGTTACCGAAATTAAAAGGCGGTATCATTATAATGTTAAAAGCTATTTTGTGGCAACAGATTATACCTGCAGTCCCGGAGTTGCAGAGTCAAGTCTTGATACATATTTTATCCCGCATCCTGCATTAACAGATGAATTTGTTTCCTGCGGTGTGGAAAGAGAAAAAATAGAACCGTTCGGTATACCTGTAAGGCAGGAATTTTATAATCAGGTATCCGCTGTTAAGGCTAAAAAAACCTTGGGACTTTCTGCGGAAAAGGATATTATATTACTTGCCTGCGGAAGTATGGGCTGCGGACCTATAAAAGAAATCACAGATTATTTTGCAGAAAATATTGAAAAGAGTGCAATGCTTGTTGTGATAGCGGGAAGCAACCGAAAGCTTTATAAATCTCTCGGAAAATACCGAGAGTGTGAAAATGTAAAAATATTGGGTTATACCACCCGTATGTCTCTTTATATGGATGCCGCAACGGTTATTTTAACAAAGCCGGGAGGACTAAGCTCCACCGAGGCAGCTGTTAAGGGACTGCCGATGATATTTATAAATGCGGTTCCCGGCTGTGAAACGAGGAACATAGAATTTTTTGAGAAAAACGGTTTCGCCTTAAAAAGGGACAGTACCCCTGCTCTTTTAAAAGAAGTTGAGGCATATGTAAATAATCCCGAAAAAAGAAAAGAGAAAAGAACGCAGTTAAAAAAAGATTTCAGCGGGAATGCAGCCGAAAAAATCTATGAGTATGTAATTAAGTGTGATTAAATGGTGGATTACATAAGCTTTGATTGAATAAGCTTAAAATTGAGGAATTTTCTCATCTACCGCTTGGAACAGTAAGCATTTTTCATCTGCTTTGTGGAGAATTGCTTTCAGCATAGTTTCTGTGCTTATATGTGCGTCAGCCTAATCAGCATTCGGTTATTAATATCGTTGTTGCGCTTGTTCTTTGTGCTGCCTCATATCCTTTTGCTTGTATTTTGCCGTATAAAATATGCAGGAAAAATGCACAAAAAACGCAAAAATATGCATAAAAAGAGCCAATACATAAATAAAATTCATAATTATGCATAAATATTTATTTTACACTTGACAAATGTGCATATACAAGGTATAATGTTTGCATATTTGAAAATAATTTGCATAAATATTCATCGGAGGTAATAAAAATGGATAAAAGCAAAATCAAAAAGGTAGTTTTAGCTTATTCGGGAGGTCTTGATACATCTATCATAATCCCGTGGCTCAAGGAAAATTACAATAACTGCGAGGTTATCGCTGTATCGGGAAATGTCGGTCAGGCGGACGAGCTTGAGGGCCTTGAGGAAAAGGCTATAAAAACAGGTGCTTCAAAGCTTTATGTTCTTGACCAGACAGAGGAGTATGTAAACGATTTCATTATTCCTACAATGAAAGCAGGAGCAGTTTATGAGGATTATCTTTTAGGTACAAGCCATGCCCGTCCCTGCATAGCAAAGGGTCTTGTAGAAATCGCTATTAAAGAGGGAGCGGACGCTATCGTTCACGGCTGTACAGGCAAGGGCAACGATCAGGTTCGTTTTGAGCTTGCTATTAAGCATTTTGCTCCCAATATGCCTATAATTGCTCCGTGGAGAGAGTGGGATATTAAATCCCGTGATGAGGAAATAGAGTATGCCGAGGCGCATAACATTCCGCTGAAGATTAACCGCGAGACAAACTATTCAAAGGATAAGAACCTTTGGCATTTATCGCATGAGGGTCTTGACCTTGAGGATACCGGCAACGAGCCTATGTATGAAAAGGAAGGCTTCCTTGAAATGGGTGTTTCTCCCATTGCTGCTCCCGACAAGCCTACATATGTGACCCTTGAATTTGAAAAGGGTGTTCCTGTAGCGCTTGACGGAGAAAAAATGACTGCTAAGGAAATAATCTTAAAGCTTAACGAAATTGGCGGAGCAAACGGTATCGGAATTATTGATATCGTTGAAAACCGTCTTGTAGGTATGAAGTGCCGCGGAGTATACGAAACTCCCGGAGGAACAATTCTTTACAAGGCTCACAATGTTCTTGAAACTATCTGCCTTGATAAGATGACTATGCACGAAAAGCAGAAGCTTTCCATAACCTTTGCCGAGCTTGTTTACAACGGTCAGTGGTTTACACCTTTGCGTGAGGCATTAAGCGCATTTGTTGATAAAACTCAGGAGAAGGTTACAGGCAAAGTAAAACTTAAGCTTTATAAGGGCAATATGATAAATGCCGGAGTTTGGAGCCCATATTCACTTTACAGCGAAGAAATCGCAACCTTTGGTGAGAGTGATTACGACCAGCGTGATTCAGCAGGCTTCATTAACCTTTACGGTCTTCCCATCAAGGTTCAGGCTATGGTAGACGCTAAAAATAAGAAATAAGGATTAGAAATATGGCAAAAATGTGGGCGGGAAGAACCGCCGGAAATACCGACAGTATTGCGGATGATTTTAATTCTTCAATACATTTTGACTGTAAGATGTTCAAGCAGGATATTGAGGGCAGTATGGCGCATGCGGCAATGCTGGGGGCTAAAAATATAATAACTTCAGAAGAGGCGCAAGCGCTTATTGACGGTCTTGCCGAAATACTTTCTGATCTTGAAAGCGGTAAGATTGCATTTGATATGAGCTGTGAGGATATTCATATGTTCATTGAGCAGGAGCTTACTGCGCGGATAGGAGATACCGGCAAAAAGCTGCATACTGCCAGAAGCCGTAACGATCAGGTGGCACTTGATTTGCGTATGTATCTAAGAAGCGAAACCGAGGATATAATTTCGCTTGTGAGAAAGCTTTTAGCGGTTATTACCGACGTTGCCGATACTCATAAGGCTTCCATAATGCCGGGATACACTCATTTGCAGAGGGCTCAGCCCATAACCTTCGGACACCACCTTATGGCTTATGCTATGATGCTGTTAAGGGATATTGACAGGCTGGCTGACTGCAAAAAGAGAATGAATATCTCTCCCATAGGCTCCTGTGCTTTGGCAGGCACCACCTACGATACCGATAGGGAATTTGAAGCAGAAAAGTTAGGGTTTGACGGTATAGCTTTAAACAGTATTGACGGCGTTTCTGACAGGGACTTCTGTGCTGAGCTTATGAGCGATATTGCAATTCTTATGATGCACCTTTCCCGTTTTTCGGAGGAGATAATTCTCTGGTCAAGCTGGGAGTTCAAGTTTATCGAGCTGTCTGACGCATATACAACCGGCTCCTCGATTATGCCCCAGAAGAAAAACCCCGATATGGCGGAATTAGTCCGCGGCAAAACCGGTAGGGTATACGGTGACCTTTTAGGTCTGCTTACTACTCTTAAGGGTCTGCCCCTTGCATATAATAAGGATATGCAGGAGGATAAGGAAAGCGTTTTTGATGCGGTAGAAACGGTTAAAATGTGCTTACAGGTTTTCATTCCTATGATTGAAACGATGTCCGTTAATACTGCAAATATGAAAACAGCGGCTCAAAAGGGCTTTATAAACGCTACCGACCTTGCAGATTATCTTGTAAAAAAAGGTATGCCGTTCCGTTCTGCATATAAAATTTCAGGTCAGCTTGTTTCTAAGTGTATTAAGGAAAATACAGTTCTCGAGGAGCTGCCGCTTGAAAGCTATAAGGAATTCAGCGAACTTTTCGATAATGACCTGTATAGCGAAATAAGCCTTGAAGCTTGTGTTAGTAAGCGAATTTCAAAGGGCGGAACATCAGTTAAATCTGTTGAAGAACAGATAGAATATGCAAGAAATAAAATTTAAGTTTAAAAACTCCTACAAATAGTAGGAGTTTTTAATTTTGCTAATTTTTATAGATTGAATTTTAGGAGACTTGATAATATAATTAAATCGGGTGAGAAAATGAATATTTCATTTGGTGCTAATCTTAAAGCCTTAAGAAAAAAAGCAGGGTATACAAGAAAAGAACTGTCAGAAAAAATAGCTTATTCCGAAAAATCCATTGAAAAATGGGAGTTGGGAAGTAGTATTCCCCCGATTTTAACCGTTTGTAAAATTGCGGAAATTTTCGGTGTTACTCTTGATACTTTGGTTTGTTCTCAGAAAACAGAAATAAAATATTTGCTGGGAATTGACGGCGGCGGAACAAAAACCGAATTCCTCTTAACCGATTTAAACAGAAATAAAAAAGAACGGTTGGTTTTAGGAGCGTCCAACCCGATTGATATCGGTATTGAAAATTGCAAAAGCCTCCTTGAACAAGGCATAATGCAGATTTGCAGCGGCATAGATATGATGGAAATTTCAATGTTCGCGGGTCTTGCAGGAGGAATTAGCGGAGAAAATCAAAAAATTTTGAATAAATTTTTCTCCCGCTTCGGTTTCGGTGCATATTCAAACGGAAGTGACACCGAAAACGCCTTGGAAACAGCGCTTAAGGGTGAGGACGGTATAGCCGTTATTATGGGAACAGGCATTATTGCTTTTGCGCAGAAAAACGGTAAAAGAAAGAGAATCGGCGGCTGGGGATATCTTATGGATAAAGGCGGCAGCGGATATAATTTAGGAGCTGATGCACTTTCCTGTGCTTTTAAAAGTCTTGACGGCAGAGGCGGAAGCGATTTTATGAGAGAACTCATAGAAAAACAAATAGGAAAGCCGTTAGAAAAAGCAATACCTGATATTTATAATAACAAGGGTAAGGCTTTTATAGCCTCATTTGCAAAAATCGTGTTTGAAGCTTATGAAAACGGTGATAGTTTTGCCTGCGAAATTATTGATAAAAATATGAGAGAGGTTGCTGATATAATATCGGCAGGATATGATTTTCTTAAGAATAAAAATATCAAAACGGTTATTTGCGGAGGCTTAAGCAATGAGGCTGAGATTTTAAAGCCTATACTTAATAAATATATTGAAAAGAATATCTGTATTGAATTTTCAAAAGAGCCTATTATAAACGGTGCGGTATCATTGGCAGGAGGATTAATTAATGCTTAAAACAGAAATGAGAAATCCTGATACTGTAAATATCGGGAAAATGTCAACCTATGATATTTTGAAAACAATAAATGCAGAGAACAACAATGTTATATCTGCTATTGAAAAGGCTATACCGGAAATCGAGAGGGCTTGCGATGCTGTAGCTGAGGTTATAAAAAACGACGGAAGAGTATTTTACATAGGCGCCGGAACCTCAGGCAGACTTGGTGTTTGTGACGCGGCAGAATGTCCTCCAACATTCGGCGTATCGCACGATTTATTTACAGGTATAATAGCCGGCGGCAAAGAGTGTATGTTTAATGCGGCAGAAAATGCCGAGGATAATCCGAGTATTGCGGTTGAGGATTTGAAAGCTAAAAATTTATCGAAAAAGGATATAGTTATTGGAATTTCAGCCTCAGGCTCGGCGGCTTATGTTATTTCGGGGATTGAATATGCAAAGAGAATTAATGCAAAAACCGTTTCTGTAACCAACAATCCCGAAACTGCGCTTGGAGGCAAGGCGGATATAAATATTTGCGCAGATACAGGTCCAGAGGTTATAACAGGCTCAACCCGTATGAAAGCGGGAACATCTCAAAAAATTATACTTAATATGATTTCAACAGCGGCAATGGTGAAATGCGGATATGTATATGAAAATCTTATGATAAATTTAAAGCCTACAAATAAAAAGCTTAGAAACCGAATGATAGGTATTGTATGCGAAATTCTTAACTGCGAAAGGGAAGAAGCAGAGCGGCTTTTAGAGGAAAACGACTGGAATATCAGAAAAACAGCGGAAAGCAGGGGAACAATATGAAAAAGTATACGGTTGATAATCATAGGGAAAGCCTATTGCCTGACGGCAAGAATTGGAAAATGGTATGGGCGGATGAATTTGACGGTACAGAGCTTGATAGCTCAAAATGGCAGTACAGACTGCATATTATGGGAACCCGTCATAACACGTGGGTGGATAATGCGGCTCAGCTTGACGGCAAAGGAAATCTTGTGTTTTCTCTTATAGAAAAGGACGGTCATTTTTATTCCTCTCAGCTTCAAACAGGAGAAAATTATATGGACCGCCCGGGTAAAAAGTTTGAAAGATACACATGGCCTATTGCTAAAATCAGCAAACCTCTTTTTATGCATAAAAAGGGTTATTTTGAATGCTGCTGCCGGCTTCAGCAGAAGAAAGGCTGGTGGAGTGCGTTTTGGCTGCAGTCTCCCATTCAGGGAAGTACACTAAATCCTGCTTTTTCAGGGGTTGAAATAGATATTATGGAGAGCTTTTCTCCCGGAGAGGTTATGCATAATATACATTGGAACGGTTGCGGCGAGGATTGGCAGTCTGCCGGCTCAGGGAAAAGGTACGTAGAAAACATTGAGGATTATCACCGCTTCGGTGTTGAGTGGAGCGACAGCGGATATACTTTTTATATTGACGGTGTTGAGAGTTGGCATACTGACGGTCCTGTTTCGGATACTGATCAGTTTATTCTCATATCCACTGAATGTATGGGATACAGAAAAAAAGAACAAATTCCCGATAAAGAGCTTTTTAATGCTGTAGGTGATTTTTTCTCGGTTGATTATATAAGAGTGTTTGAAGAGGTGTAATTTGTTGACTTTTTTTCGCTGTTGAGTTATACTTTATAAGATAAATAATAAAAGGATGATCACAATGAGCGAAAAAATACAAATGAAAACTCCGCTTGTCGAGATGGACGGCGACGAAATGACCAGAATTATCTGGCAGATGATAAAGGATATTCTTATTCTTCCTTATGTTGACCTTAAAACCGAGTATTACGATTTAGGTTTAGTTCATAGAAACGAAACAGACGACCAGGTTACAATAGACTCCGCCGAGGCAACAAAAAAATACGGTGTTGCGGTTAAATGTGCAACAATTACTCCCAATGCCGCCCGTATGCCTGAGTATAATTTGAAAGAGATGTGGAAATCTCCCAACGGAACAATCCGCGCTATACTTGACGGTACCGTTTTCCGCACACCTATTATCGTTAAGGGAATCACTCCCTACATCCCCACCTGGACAAAGCCGATAACAATTGCCCGTCACGCTTACGGCGATGTTTATAAAAACACCGAAATGCAGGTGCCTAAGGGTTCTAAATGCGAGATTGTATGCACCGACGAAAACGGCAATGAAACCAGAAATCTTATTCATAATTTTGAGGGTACAAGCGGTATAATTCAGGGTCTGCACAACACAGATAAATCCATTTCCTCATTTGCAAGAAGCTGTTTTAACTTCGCTCTTGATACAAAGCAGGATTTATGGTTTGCAACAAAGGATACCATTTCTAAAAAGTATGACCACCGCTTTAAGGATATCTTCAACGATATTTACGAGGCTGAGTATAAAGACAAATTTGAAAGCAACGGAATTGAATACTTCTATACTCTTATTGATGATGCCGTTGCACGCGTAATCCGCTCAAACGGCGGTTATATCTGGGCTTGTAAGAATTATGACGGGGATGTAATGTCCGATATGGTTGCCACTGCCTACGGCTCACTTGCTATGATGACTTCTGTACTTGTATCTCCTGAGGGAATTTATGAGTATGAGGCGGCTCACGGCACCGTTCAGCGCCATTATTACAAGCACTTAAAGGGCGAGGAAACCTCAACCAACTCGGTTGCAACCCTCTTTGCCTGGACAGGCGCGCTCAGAAAACGCGGCGAGCTTGATAACACACCTGACCTCGTAGAATTTGCCGATAAATTAGAAAAGGCAACTATCAAAACTATTGAGGACGGCGTTATGACCGGTGACCTTTATCTGCTTTCATCCCTTGAAAATAAGAAAAAGGTAAACACAGAGGACTTTTTAAAGGCTGTAAACGAGCGTTTAGCAGCTATGTGAAAATAAACCGACAATCCAAATTTGGATTGTCGGTATTTTTTAGTCTTCAATATTTTCTCGTTTAAATAAAGGAGAGGCGAAGAATTCACTTAAGGTTATTTCAAAGCCTTCACAAATCTCATATATAATTCTCATTTTCATACTTGGATAAGAACAATTCATAATGGTACTTAAAGTTGATTGCGGAACACCGCTTTTTAAAAATAACTGATATTGCGTCATTTGTCTTTCTTTGCATAATTCTTTAATGCGTTCCGAAACAGCTTCGTTTAACTTCATATATACCCTCCTATACTTCGATTACTCGATAAAAGTATAGGCTTTTTATTTAATAAAATACTTCGGGTACTTGATATATAGTTTAAATAGTGTTAAAATTAAAATAAAAAAAGAGAGGCTATGGAATTATGATGTGTGATAATGAATTTTGTATATATTGGCATAAAACAGGTTGCGTTTTAGAAAATATAAGTTTGGATATACAAGGGGCATATAAGGATTGCATATATATTTCTATAGATAATAATGTATTAAAAGAAAAAAGAAAATTTCAAAGAAAAAAGTTTGATAACTTATAAAAATCTTTGTTTTCAGTGCGCTAAACAATATTAGATAAAAGAGAAGAGAAAACAAAGAAAAGTGAAAAGTACCAAAAAATAAGAACCATCAAAGGATGGTTCTTATTTTTTGGAGCTGCTAACCAGATTCGAACTGGTGACCTCTTCCTTACCAAGGAAGTGCTCTGCCACCTGAGCCATAGCAGCATATAAAACTGTGACCTAAACATTATATGATAATAAAGCCTTAAAGTCAAGAATAATTTTAAAATTAATTTTAAAAAGCATATTCGGGTGATAAAAATTCAATAATATCATTGGTGATTTATGTGAAAAGGATTATTAAGAGAATATTTTCGGTTGGTGTTTGCTTACTGGCAGGAGTATCCTTTGGATTTTTAGGATTTCTATATATATCGAGTCAAAACAGCGAACCGGTTAAGAAAACTGAGAGCGAGATACCGTATTCATATGTTCCTGATAACGCAGGAGTGATGTTCGAGTTTTACGAGGAGAAAATATACGCTCATCTTGATTTTGAAAATGAAAAAATCTCACTAATTTTTGCAAATAACGCAGACACATCGGACGGCTATATTTACGGCTACAGAATAGATTATACCGTAAAGGCAAATTCCGTTTTAGCAGGAGGAATTATTGATTCTGTAGGAGGAATTGAACTTACTGTGAACGGGGAAACGCTGAGGTATACCGGTGTACAGATTTCAGACCTTTTATCCGTAACTCCTGAAAACGAGACTGTTAAAAGACAGATAATAACCGTTTTCTTTGAAAAGGTGGCTCAGCTAGGTCTTGCCAAAAATGACTTCGTTTATATAATTGAAAACAGCGAAACGGATTTAACTGTTCCTGATTGCTACTATTGGAATGAAAATATTAAGGAATTGGCAGAAAATGCAGTTATTTTAAATTGACAAAACCGATATTTCAATATATACTTTATTATGAATAAAAAATATCGGAGGGTACCTAATTGAATAATGTAAGCGAAATCTTCGGCTGTAATGTATTTAACGACGCGGTTATGTACGAGCGCCTCCCTGAGGCTACATATAATAAGCTTAAAAGCACAATAAAGGAAGGCAAGGGGATAGACCGCAGTATTGCCGATGAGGTTGCTCTTGCTATGAAGGAGTGGGCGATAGAAAAAGGCGCCACACACTTCACTCATTGGTTCCAGCCGCTTACCGGCATAACAGCTGAAAAGCATGACAGCTTTATCGCCCCTACGGACGATGGGCATATTATAATGGAATTTTCCGGTAAGGAGCTTATAAAGGGCGAGCCGGATGCATCTTCTTTCCCCTCGGGTGGACTTCGCGCCACCTTTGAGGCAAGAGGCTATACCGTTTGGGATCCCAGCTCCTATGCTTTTGTAAAGGACGGTACTCTTTGTATTCCTACAGCATTCTGTTCCTATTGCGGAGACGCACTTGACAATAAAACCACCCTGCTTCGCAGTATGGACGCTATAGGTAAACAGGCTTTAAGAGTAGTTAAGCTTTTCGGACATACGGATGTTAAAAGAGTTGTAACAACAGTCGGTCCTGAGCAGGAGTATTTTCTTGTTGATAAAAAAATGTATGAAGCACGTCCCGACCTTATGTTCTGTGGCAGAACTCTAATCGGAACAATGCCGCCTAAGGGTCAGGAAATGGATGACCATTATTTTGGTGTTATAAAGCCGAGAGTCGCCGCCTTTATGCGCGAGCTTGATTCAGAGCTTTGGAAGCTGGGCGTGCTTGCAAAAACTGAGCATAACGAGGCAGCTCCGGCTCAGCATGAGCTTGCTCCCATTTTCACAACTACAAATATAGCTTCTGACCATAATCAGCTTACAATGGAGCTTATGAAAAAGATTGCCGACAAGCATGGGCTCGTATGCTTACTTCATGAAAAGCCATTTAAGGGAGTTAACGGAAGCGGCAAGCATAACAACTGGTCGCTTTCAACCGATACCGGAATAAATCTTTTAAGTCCGGGTAAAAATCCGGCTGAAAATTTGCTTTTCCTTATAAGCCTCGCTGCGGTAATAACCGCTGTTGACAAGCATCAGGATTTATTAAGAATTTCGGTTGCAACCGCCGGAAATGACCATAGACTCGGTGCAAACGAGGCTCCCCCCGCGATTATTTCGATATTCTTGGGTGATGAGCTTACAGGTATCCTTGAATCAATAGAAAAAGGCACTCATTATGACAGTACCGAGCTTATTAAGATGACGGTAGGCTCCGATATTATTCCTTACATAAGAAAGGATAATACCGACCGCAACCGCACCTCACCGTTTGCATTTACCGGAAATAAGTTTGAGTTTAGAATGTTAGGCTCTGCTTCTTCAATTTCGGATGCCAATGTTATGATGAACACAATGGTTGCAGATGTATTTAAGGATTATGCCGACCGCCTTGAAAAAGCCGAGGATTTTAAAACAGAATGTATTAATATAATCCGTGAAAGCGTTAAGGAGCATAAGCGTATTATATTTAACGGAGACGGATATTCAGAGGAATGGAAAGCCATTGCTAAGGAACGGGGCTTGCTTAACCTTGAAAGTACGGTTGATGCTTTGCCTTATCTTGCAAGCGAGGAAAATGTAAAATTCTTTGAGCGTCACGGCGTTTTCAGCAGAAATGAAATTGTATCCAGACTTGAAATTTCTCTTGAAAACTATGCGAAGACTCTGCATATTGAAGCGCTTACCCTCATTGATATGATGAACAGAGAGGTTATTCCGGCGATAACAGCATATTGCGATACTTTATGCAAGGCGGTTTTCAATAAGCAGAGAATAAATCCGTCTCTTGATACAACGGTAGAAAACGAGCTTATTGCAAGGCTTTCTGCAGCGAATTCTGAAATATATCATCTTACGGCTGAGCTTAAAATGCAGGTTTCAAAGGCTGAAAAAATCGAAAAGGAATATGAAAAAGCGCGCTTCTATCACGACCATATACTTAAAACAATGGAGGATATCCGCCGTTATTCCGATTCTGCCGAGGCGGTTGTTTCAAAGAATTATTGGCCTTATCCCAGCTACGGTGATATGCTTTTCAGAATTTAATTATGATTTACACAGTTACTTTCAATCCGGCACTGGATTATGTTATTTACACGGATAATTTAGCGATTGGAAAAACCAACCGCTCCCTTAAAGAAAATATCTTTTTTGGGGGAAAGGGGATAAATGTTTCGGTTGTTTTGTCTAGGCTGGGAGTATGCACAACAGCGCTCGGTTTTACAGCCGGCTTTACAGGAGAGGCTCTTGAAGCTTATCTTGATAAAGAAAATATTAAAACCGATTTTATAAGGCTAAAGCAGGGGAATACCCGAATAAATGTAAAGCTTAAGGGCGAAAATGAAACCGAGATAAACGCGGCAGGTCCTGAAATAACAGAAGCGGATATAGAAATGCTTTTTGAAAAGCTCAACAGTATAAAAAGCGGAGATGTGCTTGTGCTTTCGGGAAGTGTTCCTAAAACAGTGAAAAAGGATATTTATGCGCGTATACTTTTATTTGTACAGAATAAAGGAATAAAAACGGTTGTAGATGCAGCAGGAGAGCTTCTTTTAAGTGCTTTAAAGCATAAGCCGTTTTTGATTAAGCCTAATATTGATGAGCTTGCGGAAATATCGGGCAGAGAATTGAAGTCTGCCGAGGATATATCAGCTGCCGCTTTAAAATTAAAAGAATTGGGAGCGGTTAATGTTCTTGTGTCAATGGGCAAAAACGGAGCCTTGCTGATTGATGAATTCGGCGGTGTTCATTTAAAACAGGCACTTGGAGGAGAGCCTGTTAACACAGTCGGCGCGGGCGACTCAATGGTTGCAGGATTTTTAGCGGGCTGTGAAAAGGGATATGAATATGCTTTAAGACTGAGCCTTGCCTCCGGCGGAGCTACCGCCTGTTCTGAGGATTTAGCAACAAAAGAACAGATAGAAGAATTATTGAAAACAGTATAGTTTGAAAGGAATTTATATATATGAAAGATACAAGCTTTGAAACTAAATGTATACAGTCGGGATATGTTCCCGGAAACGGAGAACCGAGACAGATTCCTATTATTCAAAGTACTACCTTTAAGTATAATACAAGCGAGGATATGGGTAAGCTTTTCGACCTTGAGGCAAGCGGATATTTCTATACCCGTCTTCAAAATCCTACCAACGATTATGTTGCCGCTAAAATAGCCGCGTTAGAGGGAGGAACAGCCGCTATGCTTACCTCCTCAGGTCAGGCGGCATCGTTTTACAGTATTTTTAATATTGCTTCATGCGGAGACCATATAGTTTCTTCTGCTACTATTTACGGAGGTACCTATAATTTATTTGCTGTTACAATGAAGCGTATGGGAATAGATTTTACTTTCGTTTCTCCCGAATGCTCGGACGAGGAGTTAGAAGCCGCTTTCCGTCCCAACACAAAGGCGGTTTTCGGTGAGACTATTGCCAATCCTGCGCTTGTAGTGCTTGATATTGAAAGATTTGCAAATGCTGCCCACGCGCATGGTGTTCCGCTGATTATAGACAATACCTTTGCAACTCCTTATCTTTGCCGTCCGTTTGAGTTTGGTGCGGATATCGTAACACATTCAACCACAAAGTATATGGACGGTCACGGTGCATCAACCGGAGGCTGTATAGTAGACAGCGGCAAGTTTGACTGGACGAAGTATCCTGATAAATTCCCCGGACTTTGCACTCCTGATGAAAGCTATCACGGTGTTACCTACACAGAGCGTTTCGGCTTGGAGGGCGCGTATATAACAAAAGCTACTGCTCAGCTAATGCGTGACTTCGGCTCTATCCAGTCTCCCCAGAACGCATTTTATATTAATCTGGGGCTTGAGAGCTTGCCGGTGCGTATGGAGCGTCACAGCGCAAACGCAAAGAAAATTGCCGAGTATCTTTCGACCAATGATAAAATTTCGTGGGTTAAATACAGCGGACTAAAAGGTGATAAATATTACGAGCTTGCTCAAAAATATCTGCCCAAAGGCTCCTGTGGAGTTGTAAGCTTCGGAGTTAAGGGTGGAAGAAAAGCGGCTGAGGCCTTTATGAAAAATTTAAAGTTAGCGGCTATTGAAACTCATGTTGCGGACGCGAGAACCTGTTGTCTGCATCCGGCGAGCGCAACTCACCGCCAGATGAATGACGAGGAGCTTATCGCGGCGGGAGTATCGCCAGACCTTGTAAGATATTCGGTAGGTCTTGAAAATGCAGACGACCTTATTGCCGATATAGAGCAAGCTCTAAATTCTATAAAACTATAAAATTATAAAGTATAATAATCAAAAAAAGGAGGAGAAGTTTATGCCGATTAAGATTCCAAATGCACTTCCGGCAACAGAAACACTGCAAGGGGAAAATATCTTTGTTATGACAGAGACACGCGCTCTTTCTCAGGATATACGTCCCTTAAAAATACTGTTGCTTAATTTAATGCCTACTAAGATAGAAACCGAAACCCAGTTGGCAAGACTTCTCGGCAATACACCCTTACAGGTTGAGCTTGAGCTTATCCATACAAAGACACACGTTTCTAAAAATGTATCGGAAGAGCATATGCTGGCATTTTATAAAACCTTTGAGGATGTAAAGGAAGAAAAGTTTGACGGTATGATAATAACCGGAGCTCCTGTTGAAAAAATGCCCTTTGAGGAGGTAGAATACTGGGAGGAGCTCTGCGATATAATGGAGTGGAGCAAAACAAATGTTACAAGCACCTTTCATATTTGCTGGGGTGCTCAGGCTGGGCTTTATTATCATTTCGGAATAAATAAGTATCCAATGGAGAAAAAGCTCTCGGGTGTTTACCGCCACAAGGTGGAACGCCGTTCCTCAATGCTTTTCAGAGGAGCTGACGATGTGTTTATGGCTCCTCATTCAAGGTATACAACCGTTAAAAGAGAGGATATAGAAAAGGAACCGCAGCTCAGAATTATTGCTTCATCAGATGAAGCTGGTATTTATGCTCTCGCTACAGATTCGGGTAAGCAGATTTTTATAATGGGTCACTCCGAGTATGATGGGGAAACTCTTAAAAATGAATATTTAAGGGATAAAAAAGCCGGAATAGAATGTGAAGTGCCTGTAAATTATTTTCCTGATGACGATGATACAAAGCAACCTCTGGTTTCCTGGCGGGCTCACGCAAATCTGGTTTATTCAAACTGGTTAAACTATTATGTATATCAGGTAACACCTTACGATATAAAAGAATCAAAAACTGACTAATTTTCGGTTGACAAAAATATGCTTGTATGATATACTTTAAAGGATGAATCTTTAAGTGCGATACAGAGATATCGGCAAGATTTTTACCTGTTTAATAAATAGCCTTTAAGTGCGCTCTTTTTTAGAGCTTTGCGCTTGTGCCTTTTAATTAAAACAAAAGTCTTGCCTGTATCGGCGAGACTTTTTTAATTAGGAGAATGAAGAATGGCTAAAGCAGAAAACACTCAGGCAATAAAAAAAGAAAACGGCTTTTGCGCTTGTGATTTTGCCAAAGAGTTTTTATCTGTTAATTTCCCTGAGTATAATTCTCCCCATTTTACCGTTATTCCCGGTTTTTGCGATGTGCATGTGCATTTTCGTGAACCGGGTTTTTTGTATAAGGAGAGCATTCTTTCAGGCTCTATGTCAGCGGCAAGGGGCGGATATACGGACGTTTGTACGATGCCCAACTTAAATCCTGTGCCGGACAGTGCTGAAAATTTAGAGCTTCAGCTTAAGGCTATAAAAGAAACCGCTAAAATAAGGGTTCACCCGTACGGCGCGATAACAGTAGGTCAAAAAGGCGAACAGCTTGCTGATTTGGAAGCTATGGCTGAAAAAGTTATAGCCTTTTCGGACGACGGCAGAGGTGTTCAGTCTGCAGAAATGATGCGGTCAGCAATGATTAAGGCAAAAGCTTTGGGTAAAATAATAGTTGCTCACTGCGAGGATAATTCACTGCTTAACGGCGGATACATCCACAAGGGCGAATATGCGTTGAAGCATGGTCATAAGGGAATATGCAGTGAAAGCGAGTATCTGCCTATTGCGAGGGATATTGAGCTTGTTAAACAAACCGGCTGTGCTTACCATGTTTGCCATATATCAACCAAGGAAAGCGTTGACATAATAAGAAAGGCAAAGAGCGAAGGGGTAAACATAACCTGCGAAACCGCTCCGCATTATCTTATTATGGACGATAGCTTTTTAAAAGAGGACGGACGCTTTAAAATGAATCCTCCTCTAAGAGCAAAAGAGGACAGGCTGGCTTTGATAGAGGGAATAAAGGACGGTACTATTGATATAATAGCTACAGACCACGCTCCCCACTCTTTGGAGGAAAAATCAAAAGGCCTTGAAGGCAGTGCATTTGGAATAGTAGGTCTTGAAACCGCTTTTGCAGCTCTTTATACCTATCTTGTGAAGACCGGTGTAATAACCCTTGAAAAACTGATAGAGCTTATGGCGCAAAATCCAAGAAAAAGATTTAACATTCCTTTCTCAAATGATTTTTCAGTCTGGAATTTAAATAAAGAATATACTGTTAACCCTGATGAGTTTTTATCTAAGGGAAGGTCAACTCCATTTGAGGGTATGAGACTTACAGGCGAGTGTGTGCTCACAGTGAGCAACGGAAAAGTAGTTTATAAATTATAATTTAGAATATACGGAGGCTTATTTATGGCAAAAAGAACAGACATCAAAAAGATTTTAATTATCGGCTCAGGCCCTATCGTTATAGGTCAGGCTGCTGAGTTTGACTATGCCGGAACACAGGCTTGTCTGGCTTTAAAGGAGGAGGGCTACGAGGTAGTTCTCTGCAATTCAAACCCTGCAACAATTATGACCGATACCACCATAGCCGATAAGGTTTATATGGAGCCGCTGACACTCGAATATATAGCAAAAATTTTACGCTATGAAAGACCTGACGCTATCGTCCCCGGTATCGGCGGACAGACAGGTCTTAACCTTGCTATGCAGCTTGAGAAAAAAGGTATCCTTAAAGAGTGCGGAGTTGAGCTTTTGGGTACAAACAGTGCCAGCATTGAAAGAGCTGAGGACAGAGAGCTTTTCAAAGAGCTTTGCCAGTCTATCGGCGAGCCTACTATACCCTCCGAAATAACATATAATCTTGAAGAAGCTAAAAAGGCGGCAAAGGATATCGGTTATCCGGTAGTTCTGCGCCCCGCGTTTACTTTGGGCGGCACAGGCGGCGGCTTTGCTTACAATGAGGAGGAGCTTGTTGAGGTTGGTCTTAACGCATTTAAGCTTTCTCCTGTTCATCAGGTGCTTATTGAGAAGAGCGTTAAGGGCTATAAGGAAATTGAGTTCGAGGTTATGCGTGACTCTAACGATAAGGCAATAACCATCTGCGGTATGGAGAATATCGACCCTGTAGGTGTTCATACCGGTGACTCGATAGTTGTTGCTCCTATTATGACACTTAATGACCACGATTTAAAAATGCTTAACGACAGCGCGATAAAAATTATCCGCGAGCTTAAAATTGAGGGCGGCTGTAATGTTCAGTTTGCGCTTAATCCCGAAAGCAGCGAATACTATCTTATCGAGGTTAACCCCAGAGTTTCACGCTCTTCGGCACTTGCCTCCAAGGCGAGCGGATATCCTATTGCCAGAGTAACCGCTAAAATTGCCGTAGGTATGGCGCTTGAGGATATATCTATCGCTAACACTACTGCCGCATTTGAGCCGAGCCTTGATTATGTTGTTGCAAAGCTCCCGAGATTTCCATTTGATAAGTTTGCCTCTGCACCTAATGTTTTGGGTACCCAGATGAAGGCAACAGGTGAGGTTATGGGCATAGGCTCAAATCTTGAAGAATGCTTGCTGAAATCGGTTCGCTCACTTGAAATCGGAGCAGACCACTTCTATCTGCCTAAGTTTGACGGTAAAACTGAGGATGAGCTTTTATCTTATATTTCCGAGTTTAAGGACGATAACATCTTTGCTATAGCAGAGCTTATGCGCTTGGGTGTGAGCGTAGAGGAGCTTCATAAGGTAACAATGATAACGGACTACTTCTTAGATTCGGTTAAGAAAATAGTTGATATGGAAAGTACACTCGCAACCCATAAAAATGATATAGAAACTCTTAAAGCAGCCAAGAAAATGGGCTTCTCGGATAAGTTTATTGCCAAGCTCTGGAACTGTGACGAGATAGAGATTTTCAACACAAGAAAGCAGAAGAATATCTTCCCTGTATACAAAATGGTTGATACCTGCCATACAAATGCATATATTCCTTATTTCTATTCTTCCTATACGGATGAAAACGCATCTGTATTGACAGATAAGAAAAAGATAGTAGTTTTGGGTGCAGGTCCAATCCGTATCGGTCAGGGTGTTGAGTTTGACTATTCAACTGTTCACGCTGTAACAACTATTAAAAAATCCGGTTATGAGGCTATTATTATTAACAACAACCCTGAGACAGTTTCTACCGACTATACAACTGCGGACAAGCTGTATTTTGAACCGCTCACTCCCGAGGATGTTATGAACATAATCGAGTTTGAAAAGCCGGACGGTGTTATAGCTTCTCTCGGCGGTCAGACCGCCATTAACCTTGCCGAGCCGCTTATGAAGCGCGGAGTTAAGATAATCGGTACCGACTGCGAGGCTATTGAACGAGCTGAAAACAGAGACAGCTTTGAAAAAATTCTCGAAGAGCTTAATATTCCTCAGCCTCAGGGTAAGGCGGTTACAAGGATTGAGGACGGCATAAAAGCCGCTAACGAGATAGGTTATCCTGTGCTTGTTCGCCCGAGCTTTGTTTTGGGCGGCAGAGCTATGCAGATAGTTGCTAATGAAGCACAGTTAGTTAACTATCTCAAAACCGCTGTTGAAATTGATGAAGATAAGCCGGTATTGGTTGATAAATATATTCAGGGAAAAGAGGTTGAGGTTGACGCTATCTGCGACGGCCGCGATGTATTCGTTCCCGGAATTATGGAGCTTGTTGAGAGAACAGGTATCCACTCGGGCGACTCAATAAGCGTTTACCCCGCTTTCAGTATTTCGGATAAGGTTAAGGGTATAATTCTCCAATATGCTAAAAAGTTAGGCTTAGGTATCGGAATAGTAGGTCTTTACAATATCCAGTTTATTGTTGACAGCAGTGAGAATGTTTATATAATCGAGGTTAATCCGCGCTCTTCAAGAACGGTTCCGTTCCTTTCAAAGGCAACTGGCTACAGCCTTGCCGATATCGCAACCGAGGTTATTATGGGCAAATCACTAAAGGAGCAGGGCATATTTGATATCTACCCAACCGAGAAAAAGCGTTGGTATGTTAAGGTTCCGGTGTTCTCCTTTAACAAGATAAGAGGACTTGACGCTTACCTCTCTCCCGAAATGAAGTCCACAGGTGAGGCTATCGGTTATGACGATAAGCTCAACCGCGCTTTGTATAAGGCTTTGCAGGCTTCGGGTATGCATTTGCAGAATTACGGTACTGTTTTTGCAACTATTGCCGATAAGGATAAGGACGAGGCACTGCCTCTTATCAGACGCTTCTATAACTTAGGCTTTAATATTATGGCAACACAGGGCACTGCCGAATTCTTAAAGAGCAACGGAATAAGAACCCACATTTTGCAGAAGATAAGCGATAATTCAGAGGAAATTCCCGATGCTATCCGTCAGGGCTACATTGCTTATGTTATCAATACAAAGGATATAGGCTCTGCAGGGGAAGAGAGTGACGGTTATCAGATAAGACGCTGTGCAACAGATAATAATGTTACTATCTTCACAGCTCTTGATACTGTTAAGGTTCTGCTTGATGTTCTTGAGGAAACTACCTTAACTATTTCAACAATTGATGCATAGGATAAAAAGAATAATGAAACAGAGTTTTTTTGAAATAAAAAGCAATACTGCCTTAACTGACAGTATTATGAAAATGGAATTAAAGGGCGATACCTCCGAGATAACCCGGTCCGGACAGTTTATTAATATTAAGCTGGAGGAAAAGTTTCTGCGCCGCCCGATTTCGGTTTGTGACTGCGAGGGCGATACCGTAACTATAATTTATAAGATTGTAGGAGCAGGTACTGAACAGATGAGCCGAAAGAGAAAGGGCAGTCTTGATATTTTAACCGGTCTCGGCAACGGCTACGACACTTCGCTTAGCGGAGAAAAGCCGTTGCTTATAGGCGGAGGAGTAGGAGTACCTCCTCTTTATATGCTGGCTAAAAAATTAATAGGCGAGGGCAAAAAGGTCTCTGTAATTTTAGGCTTTAATACTAAATCGGAAATATTCTATGAAAAAGAGTTTGCAGATTTAGGCTGTGAAGTTACTGTTACAACGGTTGACGGCTCGTACGGAACAAAAGGCTTTGTAACAAATGCAATGGATAGGGAATATAGCCATATATATACCTGCGGACCGGAGCCGATGTTAAAAGCGGTTTATAATGAAAGCAAAACGTCAGGTCAGTTCAGCTTTGAAGAAAGAATGGGCTGCGGCTTCGGTGCGTGTATGGGCTGCTCGTGTAAAACTCTTTACGGAAACAAGAGAATCTGTAAGGACGGTCCTGTGCTTTTAAAGGAGGAAATAATATGGGAAAAATGAGTGTAAACCTTTGCGGTATAGAGCTTGATAACCCTATAATTCCTGCCTCAGGCACCTTTGGTTACGGCTATGAGTTTGCAGAGCTTTATGATATAAATATACTCGGAACCTTTTCGTTTAAGGGAACCACTAAGGATGCAAGATTCGGAAATCCTACTCCGAGAATTGCCGAATGTACCGCCGGTATGATTAACGCGGTAGGTCTTCAAAACCCAGGTGTTGAAAAAGTTATATCAGAGGAGCTGCCCAAGCTTAAAAAATGCTTTAATAAAAAGGTTATGGCAAATGTAAGCGGATTTTCGGTCGATGATTATGTTTACACCTGTGAAAAGCTTGATAAATGCGAGCAGGTAGGCTGGCTTGAGGTAAATGTAAGCTGTCCTAATGTTCACGGCGGAGGAATGAGCTTCGGAACCTCGCCTGAGGCCGCCGCAGAGGTAACTAAAGCGGTTAAGGCGAAAACAACTAAGCCGGTTATAATAAAGCTATCCCCTAATGTTACCGATATAGTAAGTATAGCCAAGGCTTGCGAGGAAGCGGGAGCGGACGGTATAAGCCTTATAAATACACTTTTAGGTATGCGGATAGACCTTCGTACAAAAAAGCCGGTTATTGCAAATAAAATGGGCGGTTTTTCGGGAAGTGCGATTTTTCCTGTGGCTGTAAGAATGGTTTATCAGGTTGCAAATGCAGTAAAAATACCTGTTGTGGGTATGGGCGGTGTATCAAGTGCCGAGGATGTTATAGAAATGATGCTCGCAGGTGCAACTGCCGTTGAGATAGGCGCGGCAAACTTAGTTGACCCCTTTATATGCCGTGACATTATAAACGAGTTACCCTCCGTTATGGAGAAATATAAAATAAATTCTTTGAGTGAAATTATAGGAGGAGCAAAATAAATGGGTAAGGATGTAATAGTAGCCTGTGATTTTTCAAGCAAGGAGGCTGTGATGAGCTTTCTTGATAAGTTCACCGATTGCAAGCCTTTTGTTAAAATCGGTATGGAGCTTTACTATGCCGAGGGTCCGGCAATCGTTAAGGAAATCAAGGAAAGAGGACATAAGATATTCCTCGATTTAAAGCTGCATGATATTCCTAATACGGTTAAAAAATCTATGGCTGTACTATCCCGACTTGATGTTGATATGTGCAATTTACACGCGGCAGGTACGATTACTATGATGCAAGCGGCTTTAGAGGGTCTTACCAGACCTGACGGCACAAGACCGTTGCTTATAGCGGTAACCCAGCTGACCTCTACCGATCAGGAGAGAATGGAAAATGATTTGCTTATAAAAGAGCCTATCGACAAGGTGGTTATGCACTATGCGGCAAACGCCGCTAAGGCAGGACTAGACGGTGTAGTTTGCTCACCTTTAGAGGCAGGCAAGGTTCACGAAATCTGCGGTGAAAAATTTATGACGGTTACCCCCGGTGTACGCTTTGCAGACGGTGACATAGGCGACCAAAAAAGGGTAATGACCCCTGCCGAGGCTAAGAAGATAGGCTCAGATTACATAGTTGTAGGAAGACCCATAACCGCCGCAGAGGATCCCGTTGCGGCATATAATCGCTGTGTTGCGGAATTTGTTGGATAAAAGGAGAAGAAATAATGGAGAGCTATAAAAGAGAATTTATTGAGTTTTTAGAAGGTGCCGGAGTTTTAAAGTTCGGTGATTTTACTGCTAAATCGGGAAGAAAAATCCCCTATTTTATCAACGCAGGAGATATAAAAACAGGTGAACAAATTCAAAAGCTCGGCGAATTTTACGCAAAGGCTTATTTTGAAAAGGTAGGCAATAAGAAAACTGTTCTTTACGGACCTGCCTATAAGGGTATACCGATTGCTGTTTCCGTAGCGGTGGCTCTTGCAAAGGAGGGACTGGATGTTCCTTTCTTCTTCAACAGAAAAGAGGAGAAGGACCACGGTGAAGGCGGAGTTTTTGTAGGCTACAAGCCTTCTGAGGGCGAAGAAATCGTAATAGTTGAGGATGTTATCACCGCAGGCACCGCTATAAGAGAGAGTATGGCTATACTGTCAGGTCTTAAGGGTGCAAAGGTTGCCGCAACCTTTGTTATGGTTGACCGCAAGGAAAAGGGACAAACCGAAAAGAGCGCTATGGCTGAGGTTGGAGAGGAATTCGGTTTTCCTGTTTACTCGGTTGTAGATGTTTACGATATTATTGAATATCTTGAAGAAAATCCCGAAAACAAAGAGAATGTTGAACGTATAAAGAAATATCTTGAAGTTAACGGTGCTAAGGAATAAAGGGAGAATATGATGAGAAGTCTTATTGATATACTCGATTTTTCGGTTGAGGAATTAGACAGTCTTATTAGTGTAGCAAACGATATTATTGCTAATCCGCAAAAATACAGTGAGAAATGCAAGGGTAAGAAATTAGCTACGCTGTTTTTTGAACCCTCAACCAGAACAAGGCTGAGCTTTGAAGCGGCTATGCTGGAGCTTGGCGGCAGTGTTCTCGGCTTTTCCGAAGCGGCAAGCTCCTCCGCGGCAAAAGGGGAGAGCATTGCCGATACGGCTAAAACCGTTTCCTGCTATGCGGATATAATTGCTATGCGCCATCCTAAGGAGGGTGCGCCCTTGGTTGCCGCAAATAACGCAAGTATTCCGGTTATAAACGCGGGGGACGGCGGACATAATCATCCCACTCAAACTCTTGCCGATTTGCTTACGATTTACCGCGAAAAGGGCGGATTTAACAATTTAACAATCGGCTTTTGCGGTGATTTGAAGTTTGGAAGAACGGTTCATTCGCTTATTGCGGCTATGGCTCGGTATACAGGCATAAAGATTGTGCTTATTTCTCCCGAGGAGTTAAAGCTTCCGAGCTACGTTAAAAAAGATATCCTCGAGAAGAACGGTATTCCTTATAGCCAGACAACAAGTCTTGAAGAGGCTATGCCTCAGCTTGATATTCTTTATATGACCAGAGTTCAGAGAGAGCGCTTCTTTAATGAGGAAGATTATCTCCGCTTAAAGGATAGCTATATTCTTGATACCCGAAAGCTTGTAAACGCAAAGAAAGACCTTTGCATTATGCATCCGTTGCCGAGGGTAAATGAAATCAGTGTTGAAATAGATAAGGACAGCCGAGCCTGTTATTTCAAGCAGGTGCTTAACGGAAAGTATATGCGAATGGCTCTTATCTTAAAGCTTTTACAGGAGGCGGCAGAATGAATATAGATTCTATTAATAACGGATTTGTTATCGACCATATAACCGCCGGCAGAGGTATGCGTCTTTTTGAGCTTTTAGGGCTTGATAAGCTGGAATGCTCGGTTGCGATAATTAAAAATGTAAGCAGTGCGAAGATGGGCAAAAAGGATATTATTAAAATTGATGAGAGCATATCTCTTAATTTTGATGTTATAGGCTATGTGGACCCAGGTGTTACGGTAAATGTTATTAAGGACGGCTGTCTTACAGAAAAAATGAGTATAAGAAAACCTCAAACACTTGTAAATGTTATTAAGTGTAAAAATCCGAGATGTATAACCTCTGTTGAACAGGAGCTTGACCATATTTTTAAGCTTACTGACAGCGAAAAAGAGATATACCGCTGTATCTACTGCGAGACAAAGGCATAGTGTATAAAAAACGCTGTTGAAAATACAGAAAATCAGCAAAAACACAATGCTCCTTTTGATTGACAATAAACCGTTCTGTATGGTAAAATAAATTATAATTTTTAAATTTCTTATAACTGACGGATAAGTGGATAACCACAGAGGAGTAAGAAATAATACAGGACCACAGGGCACTCTGCGGCGCTCGGCGGTCTATGCCGACC
Source organism: Clostridia bacterium (assembly GCA_017472575.1). Taxonomy (GTDB): domain Bacteria; phylum Bacillota; class Clostridia; order Oscillospirales; family Acutalibacteraceae; genus UBA737. The sequence continues at coordinate 29,517 of JAFUPX010000044.1, forward strand.
GTCTGGGCGCATTTACCCCGTGAGCAGAAGCGTTTCTGCCCTTGGGCAAAGTGTGTCCTTTTTCATTTTTTGTTTTATATTTGGAGGAAAGAATATGAAAAAAGTCGGAATAATTATGGGGAGCGACAGTGACTTACCCATTATTAAAAAGGCTACCGATATGTTAAAAAGTCTTGATATCCCCTTTGAGGTACATATTTACTCTGCTCACAGAACTCCCGAGCAGGCGAGAGATTTTGCAGTCTCTGCCCGAGATAACGGCTTCGGAGTTTTAATAGCAGCTGCCGGAATGGCGGCTCACCTTGCAGGCGCAATAGCCGCAAATACAACCTTACCGGTTATAGGCATACCTTGTAAGTCCAGCAATTTTGACGGACTTGATGCGCTTCTTTCTACAGTACAGATGCCTACGGGAATTCCCGTTGCAACAGTAGCGGTAAACGGCGGAGGCAATGCGGCGTTGCTTGCGGCGCAAATAATAGCAGTAGAGGACAAGCAGCTTGCAGATAAATTAAATCAGAAAAGAAAGGCTGACGCGGCGGCGGTTCTTAAAAAGGACGCAGATGTTGCAAGTCAGCTATAAAATACAGGAGGAAAAAACAATGGAAATTAAAGAAATGCTTTATGAGGGCAAGGCAAAAAGAGTTTATGCAACTGAAAATCCCGAGGTTTTATTGGTTGACTATAAGGACGATGCTACTGCTTTCAACGGTCTTAAAAAAGGAACCATCAGCGGTAAGGGAGCAATAAATAACCGTGTTACCAACTATATGATGAAGATTTTGGAGCAGAAAGGTGTTCCTACTCATTTTGTTGAGGAGCTTTCTGAGCGCCGCACTCTGGTTAAAAAGGTTTCTATTGTACCGCTCGAGGTTATTATCCGTAATATCTCGGCAGGCTCCTTTGCAAAGCGTTACGGTGTTGAAGAGGGTATAGCTTTTGATGAGCCTACAATAGAGTTTTCTTATAAAAATGACGACCTCGGCGATCCTCTTATCAACTCCTATCACGCAATAGCCTTAAAGCTGGCTACAAAAGAGGAGATTGAAACTATAAAGAATATGGCTTTCAAGGTAAACGAGGTAATGAAGGCTTATTTCAAGGAGCTTAATGTTGATTTGGTAGACTTTAAGCTTGAGTTTGGAAGACTGACCGACGGCACAATAGTCCTAGCAGACGAAATTTCTCCCGATACCTGCCGCTTCTGGGATAGCGAAACCCACGAAAAGCTGGATAAGGACCGTTTCCGCAGAGATTTGGGCAATGTTGAAGATGCCTACAAGGAAATGATGAAGCGTATCTTAGGCGAATAAACGGTAGAGATTTAGTTGGCACAGATAGGATTTTAAAGGCAGAAAAAGGAGCAAATAAATGGGTGGTTACTTCGGTGTAGTAAGCAAAAGGGATGCTATTTCGGATGTGTTCTTCGGTACGGATTATCATTCTCATCTTGGAACACGCCGCGGCGGAATGGCGGCTTTTGATAAAGAAATAGGATTGCAAAGGGAAATACATAATATTCAGAATTCCCCTTTCAGAACAAAGTTTGAGCATGTCTTTGAAGAAATGCAGGGAACCTCTGCTATAGGCTGCATAAGCGATTATGACCCCCAGCCTTTGCTTATCCGCTCAAACCTCGGAACCTACGCTATATGCGTTATAGGAATAATAAATAACTCTCAAGAGCTTATAAATCAGTATTTATCTTTTTCAGGCGGACATTTTGACGCTATGACCGGCGGTAATGTAAATTCAACCGAGCTGGTTGCGGCACTGATAAATCAGAAAAGCGAGTTTGCTGAGGGAATTAAATTTGCTCAAAAGCAGATAGAAGGTACCGCCTCTATTCTTATTTTAAAGGATAACGGAGATTTGATTGCCGCAAGAGACCGCCTTGGCAGACTTCCTGTAGTTATAGGAAAAAATGAGGACGGCTACTGCGTTTCCTTTGAAGCCTTTGCTTATAAAAAATTAGGATATGAAAGCGTTAAGGAATTAGGTCCCGGAGAAATTGTTGAATTAACGGCTGAAAGCTGTGAGGTTCTTGAAAAACCGGGCAAAAAGATGCGTATCTGCTCATTCCTTTGGAGCTATTACGGTTACCCCACATCAGGCTATGAGGGTGTTAATGTTGAAATGATGCGCTATAAAAACGGCGAGATTATGGCGAAAAATGATATAGAGCAGGGTAAAGCCAAGGATATAGATTATGTAGGCGGAGTTCCCGATTCCGGCACACCCCACGCAATAGGCTATGCTAATAAAAGCGGAATACCCTTTGCACGTGCCTTTATAAAATACACCCCTACGTGGTCAAGAAGCTTTACACCTACTCATCAAACCGAACGCAATAAGGTTGCCAAAATGAAGCAAATTCCGATTCATGAGCTTATTCAGGATAAAAAACTGCTGTTTGTGGATGACTCAATAGTCAGAGGTACTCAGCTTAAAGAAACAGTAGATTTTCTTTATGAAAACGGAGCTAAAGAGGTGCATATGCGTTCAGCCTGTCCGCCTATAATGTATGGCTGTAAATATCTCAATTTTTCAAGAGCAACCGATGATATGGAGCTTATCGCCCGTAGAGTTATAATGGAGCTTGAGGGTGAGGAAGGCTTTAAGTATGTAGATGAATATATAGATTCTTCCACAGAGCGAGGTAAAAGCTTAAGAAAAGCTATAAGTGATAAATTTAATTTCGCATCACTGGAATTTCAGTCCCTTGAGGGTATAATCGAGGCAATAGGCATTGAACCGTGTAAGCTTTGCACCTATTGCTGGAACGGAAAGGAATAACAAAATGAATTTAAAATCAAAATCCGATTCTTACGCCGCAGCAGGCGTTGATATTACAGCAGGATACCGTGCAGTTGAGCTGATGAAGAAGCATATCGCGCGTACCAAGAACGAGGGTTGTCTTGATGAAGTAGGCGGCTTTGGAGGCTGCTTTGGACTCAGTATTGCAGGAATGGAAGAGCCTGTTCTCGTTTCGGGAACCGATGGGGTAGGAACCAAGCTTCGCTTTGCAATGCTTCTTGATAAGCACGATACTATTGGTATCGACGCTGTTGCAATGTGCGTGAATGACATTATTTGTTGCGGTGCAAAACCGCTCTTCTTCCTTGACTATATCGCCTGCGGAAAGAATTATCCCGAAAAAATTGCAGAAATTGTTTCGGGTGTTGCGGAGGGCTGTGTCCGTTCGGGAAGTGCTCTTATCGGCGGAGAGACCGCAGAGCATCCCGGTATGATGCCTGAGCATGATTACGATATCGCAGGCTTTAGCGTTGGTATTGTTGATAAGAAAAAGATGATAGATAACAAAAAAACCGAGGTAGGAGATATTGTTATCGCACTGGCTTCCAGCGGAGTTCATTCAAACGGATTTTCCCTTGTAAGAAAGGTTTTTGATGTTGAGAATAATCCTGATTTAACAAAACCTTGCAAAGAGCTTGACGGCAAATCTATCGCAGAGGTTCTTTTAACACCTACAAAAATCTATGTAAAATCTGTGCTTGCATTGCTTGAAAAGGTTGATGTTAAGGGAATTTCCCATATTACAGGCGGCGGCTTTTATGAGAATATTCCGAGAAGTATTCCTAAGGGACTTAGCGCAAAGATAGATAAAAGCGCTATTAAGGTACTTTCTATTTTTGAACTGATAGCAAAAACCGGTAACATTTCCCAGAGAGATATGTTTAACACCTTTAATATGGGTGTAGGTATGAGTATAACCGTTGCTAAGCAGGATGCCGACAAGGCTCTCGAAATACTTAAAGCAAACGGCGAGGATGCTTACATAATCGGTACTGTTGTTGAAAGTGATGAGGGTGTTATCATTGAATAATACTAAAAATATTGTTGTTTTGGTTTCGGGCGGCGGAACCAACCTGCAGGCGCTTATTGATGCGCAAAGCAGGGGAGAATTAGGCAACGGCAAAATTACCTGTGTTGTATCATCAAAGGCTGATGCTTATGCGCTTGTCAGGGCTAAAGAGAGCGGAATAAAAAGCCGTACTCTTATCAGGAAGGATTATGATGATATAGCCTCGTATAGCAGAGCGATGCGTGATATTCTTCTCGAAGAAAAAGCTGATTTAGTTGTATATGCAGGCTTTATGACCATACTCGACGAGAGCGTTTGCGATGCATTTCCCAATAAAATGATAAATGTGCATCCTGCGCTTATACCGTCATTTTGCGGAAAAGGCTATTACGGCTTGCATGTACACGAAGAAGCGCTTAAAAAAGGTGTAAAAATATCGGGAGCCACAGTTCATTTTATAACCGCAGAATGTGATGCAGGACCGATTATTCTGCAAAAAAGCGTTGAGGTTATGGAGAACGATACCCCCGAAACACTACAGAAAAGAATTATGGAACAGGCAGAATGGAAAATATTGCCTAAGGCTGTTCAGCTGTTCTGTGACGAAAAAATTGTTGTTGAAAACGGAAAAACATATATTAAATAACCGGAGGATTTTTCAAATGGAAATAAAATCACTTGAAAACGAACTTAACTCACTTGCTTACCATGGCAGAGGTATTATTATCGGAAAAAGCGCTGACGCTAAAAAGGCTGTTACAGCCTATTTCATTATGGGCAGAAGTGAAAACAGCCGTAACCGTGTTTTTGTTGAAGACGGTGAGGGTATAAGAACTCAGGCTTTTGATGAATCGAAAATGGTTGACCCGCATCTTATCATCTATGCTCCGGTAAGAGTTTTGGGTAATAAAACAATCGTTACAAACGGTGACCAGACTGATACAATCTATGAGCTTATGGATAAGCAGATGACCTTTGAGCAATCTCTTCGTACCCGTGAGTTTGAAGACGATGCCCCCAATTTCACACCCCGCATATCAGGCATCATTCGTCTTGAAAAGGGTGATATGAATTTTGCAATGTCTATCCTCAAATCAGCGGAGGGTGACGGTTCATCCTGCCAGAGATACACATACGCATACTCAAATCCTATTGCAGGCAGAGCTAAATTTATTCATACCTACAAATGTGACGGCAATCCTCTTCCGAGCTTTGAGGGAGAGCCTAAAACTCTTGAGCTTCCTGATGTTGATATTGATACTTTGACCGACATCCTCTGGAAAAATCTTAACAGTGATAATAAGGTATCTCTGTTTGTAAGATATATTGACCTTGAAACAGGCAAATATGAATCAAGAATCGTAAATAAGAATAAGTAAGGAATAGTTGATATGAAAGAATTTGAACTGAAATACGGATGTAACCCCAATCAAAAGCCTGCTAAGATTTTTATGGCGGACGGTAAGGAATTACCTATCGAGATTTTAAACGGAAAGCCCGGTTATATTAACTTTCTTGATGCTTTTAACAGCTGGCAGCTTGTTAAGGAGTTAAAGGAAGCACTGGGTCTTCCGGCGGTTACCTCCTTTAAGCATGTAAGCCCCACTTCCGCCGCAGTAGGCATTAAGCTTCCCGAAAAGCTGAAAAAGGCTTGCTTTGTTGACGATATCGAGGGTCTTGACGATTCTCCGCTTGCTTGTGCTTACGCAAGAGCCAGAGGAACCGACAGAATGTGTTCCTTTGGAGACTGGGTAGCTTTATCCGATGTCTGCGATGTAACTACCGCTTTGATGATAAAAAGAGAAGTATCGGACGGCATAATCGCACCGGGATATGAGCCCGAAGCTCTTGAAATTTTGAAGAGCAAAAGAAAGGGTACATACAATATTGTTAAAATAGACCCCGATTATGTTCCTGAGCCAATCGAGCATAAGCAGGTTTACGGAATAACCTTTGAGCAGGGAAGAAATAATTTCGAAATCAATAAGGAATTACTTTCAAATATAGTTACTCAGAATAAAGACTTACCCGATAGTACGGTAAGAGATTTAATCATCTCCCTTATTACGCTTAAATACACACAGTCCAACTCTGTTTGCTTCGCGGTGGACGGTCAGGCTATCGGCGTAGGTGCCGGTCAGCAGTCAAGAATTCACTGCACCCGCCTTGCAGGCTCTAAGGCTGATACATGGTTCTTGCGTCAACACGAAAAAGTATTAAACCTCCCCTTTAAGGATGAAATAGCAAGACCTGTAAGAGACAATGTTATTGACGGTTATATAAACAGAAACGAAGAGGATGTCTGCGCAGAGGGTAATTGGCAGAAATACTTTACCGCTCAGCCTGAAAGACTTACCGACGAGGATATAAAAGCATATCTTTCCACGATTGACGGTGTTGCATTAGGCTCCGATGCATTTTTCCCGTTTGATGATAATATCGAAAGAGCATTCCGCAGCGGCGTTAAATATATCGCTGAACCGGGCGGTTCTATCCGCGATGATGCGGTAATAGAATGCTGTGATAAATACGGTATTATATGCGCATTTACAGGTATGCGTTTATTCCACCATTAAGAGGTAAATTTATGAAAATAATGGTTGTCGGCGGCGGAGGAAGAGAACACGCCATAATAAAGAAATTAAAAGAAAATAAAAATATAAGTGAAATTTTCGCTCTTCCCGGAAACGGCGGAATAGCAAGGGACGCAGTCTGCATTAATATTTCCGCTACGGATATTAAGAAAATTGCAGAGTTTGCAGTTCAAAATAAAATAGACTATGCGGTTGTAGCTCCTGATGATCCGTTGGTTTTGGGAGCGGTTGACGCACTCGAAGAAAAGGGTATTCCCTGCTTTGGACCTAAAGCTAACGCCGCAATAATAGAGGGTAGTAAGGTTTTTTCAAAAGACCTTATGAAAAAATACGGTATTCCTACAGCCGGATATGAAGTATTTAATGATATGGAAAAGGCTCTTTCTTATCTCGAAACAGCGCCTATCCCTACCGTTATTAAGGCAGACGGACTTGCTCTCGGCAAGGGCGTAATTATTGCCCAGACCCGCGAGGAAGCAAAGGCGGCTGTTAAGTCTATGATGGAGGATAAGGTCTTCGGAAAAAGCGGAGATAATATCGTTATCGAGGAATTTTTAACAGGCCCTGAGGTATCGGTGCTTTCATTTACTGACGGTAAAACAGTTGTTCCTATGATATCCTCTATGGACCACAAGCGAGCAGGGGATAACGATACAGGACTTAATACCGGAGGAATGGGAACGATTGCTCCTAACCCCTACTATACCGAGGCTGTTGCAAAGGAATGTATGGAAAAGATATTCCTTCCTACAATAAACGCTATGAACAGCGAGGGAAGAACCTTTAAGGGCTGCCTTTATTTCGGACTTATGCTAACAGAAAAGGGTCCGAAAGTAATTGAGTACAACTGCCGTTTCGGAGACCCCGAAACACAGGTTGTCCTGCCTTTGCTGGAGAGCGATTTGTTGACCGTTATGCAGGCAGTCACCAATGGTACATTAGCTGAAACCGAGGTTAAGTTCTCGAAGAAAAATGCGGCTTGTGTTATTATGGCTTCGCAAGGGTATCCTAAGTCCTACGAAAAAGGCTTTGAAATAAATATTCCTGATGAGCTGCTTAGCACAACCTATGTTGCGGGAGCCGCTTTGAAGGATGGCAAAACAGTTACAAACGGGGGCAGAGTTTTAGGTGTTACCGCCGTAGGTGACAGTTTAAAGCAAGCTATTGATAAGGCTTACGGCAATGTAGAAAAAATCAGCTTTAAAAACGCATACTACCGCCGCGATATAGGAGCTAAGGCTCTTAAAGCGGGAAAGGAATAATTAAATGGTATACAGAGTATTTGTTGAAAAAAAGGAAGGACTTGCAAATGAAGCAAAGGCTTTGCTTTCTGACGCAGTAAATCTTCTCGGAATTAAGAATTTAACCGATGTTCGTATCATCAACCGTTATGACGCTGAAAATATAACCCCTGAGCTTTTCGAATATGCCAAGAAAACTGTTTTCTCGGAGCCTCAGCTTGACGATATATATGATGAGGTTGATTTAAATGGCTCTATCAGCTTTGCGGTAGAATTTCTGCCAGGGCAGTTTGACCAGCGCGCGGATTCTGCAGCACAGTGTATTCAAATCATCTCTCAGGGAGAAAGACCCACTGTAAGAACAGCAAAAATCTATGCGCTTTACGGTAATTTAACCGAGAGCGAGATAAACGAAATAAAGAAGTATGTTATTAACCCTGTTGAAGCCAGAGAAGCAGGCTTTGAAAAGCCGGATACACTTAAAATGAATTATGATATCCCCACCGAGGTTGCAACTCTTAACGGCTTTACTCTGCTTGACAGGGCAGGTCTTGAAAAGTTTGTTAAGGATTACGGTCTTGCTATGGATGGGGATGATATTGCTTTTTGTCAGGATTACTTTAAATCCGAGCACAGAGATCCCACTATCACCGAAATCCGTATGATAGATACATATTGGTCTGACCACTGCCGTCACACCACATTTTTAACCGTTATAGACGATGTCAAGTTTGAGGATTCTCTTTTGCAGAGCGCTTATGATGAATATATTGCGGTTCGCAAGGAGCTTGGCAGAACAAAGCCGATATGCTTAATGGATTTAGCCACTGTTGCGGTTAAGTATCTTAAAACAAAGGGTCTTCTTGAAAAGTTAGACGAGAGCGAAGAAATCAATGCCTGCACAGTTAAAATCGAAATAGAGGTTGACGGTGTTAAAGAGCCTTGGCTTTTGCTCTTTAAAAATGAAACTCATAACCACCCGACAGAAATTGAACCTTTCGGCGGTGCGGCTACCTGTATCGGCGGCGCTATACGTGATCCGCTTTCAGGTCGTTCTTATGTTTACGGTGCAATGCGTGTTACAGGCGCGGCTGATCCGCTAAAGCCTGTAAGCGAAACAATAAAGGGTAAATTACCCCAGCGTAAGATAGTAACTACTGCTGCTGCCGGATATTCCTCCTACGGCAATCAGATAGGACTTGCCACAGGTATAGTTGATGAAATTTATCACGACGGCTATGCCGCAAAGCGTATGGAAATAGGTGCGGTTATAGCGGCGGCACCGGCAGAGAATGTTCGCAGAGAGCGTCCCGAAGCCGGAGATATAGTTGTTCTTTTGGGAGGCAGCACAGGCCGTGACGGTATCGGCGGTGCTACAGGCTCATCAAAGGCTCATAACGCACATTCTGTTGAGACCTGCGGAGCAGAGGTTCAAAAGGGTAATGCGCCCGAGGAAAGAAAGCTTCAGCGTCTTTTCAGAAACGGTGATGTTTGCCGTCTGATAAAGCGATGTAACGACTTTGGTGCCGGCGGAGTTTCTGTTGCCATAGGCGAGCTGGCGGACGGCCTTGAAATTGACCTTAATGCAGTTCCTAAAAAGTATGAGGGACTTGACGGTACAGAGCTTGCAATAAGCGAATCTCAGGAGAGAATGGCGGTTGTTATTGAACCGCATAATGTTGATAATTTTTTAGCAGCTGCGAAGAAAGAAAATCTGCAGGCTTGCCCTGTTGCGGTTGTAAAGGCTGAACCGCGCCTTGTTATGAACTGGAACGGCAAGAAAATTGTTGATATCAGCCGTGAATTCTTAAATTCAAACGGTGCGGATAAGCATATAGTTGTAACTCCGGATAAGCCGCAGGCGTATGAAAAGGAAATAAACGGCGGATTTACCGAAAATATAACAGCATTGGCAGATGACCTTAATATCTGCTCTAAGCGAGGTCTTTCCGAACGTTTTGACTCTACCATAGGAGCCGGAACAGTTCTCATGCCGTTTGGCGGTAAAAATCAGCTTACCCCAATTCAGGCTATGGTACAGAAGATTTCGGTTGAGAAAAAGCATACCGACGATTGCTCATATATGGCTTTCGGATATAATCCCTTTGTAACCGAGAAGAGTCCTTATCACGGCGCATACTTAGCGGTTGTTGAGTCTGTATGCAAGCTGATTGCAACAGGAGCTGAGTTTAAGGATGTTTATCTTACTTTCCAGGAGTACTTTGAGCATCCCGGTAAGGACGGTAAGCGTTGGGGCAAGCCTTTGGCGGCATTGCTCGGCGCATTTAAGGCCCAAAAGGAGTTAGGCATAGGCTCTATCGGCGGTAAGGACTCTATGAGCGGAAGCTTTGAGGATTTGGATGTTCCGCCAACTCTTGTTTCTTTTGCAGTTACAACAGGAAAAACAGGTGATGTTGTTTCCAATGAGTTTAAAACAGCAGGAAATAAGGTTGTTATGATTTCCCCTGTTTATGACAGTGATAATCTCCCTGAAACACAGTCACTGTTCAGAGTGTTTGACCGTGTAACTCAGCTTCTGCGTTCCGGTAAAGCAGTTGCCTGCTACACACCCGGTATGGGCGGATTAGGCGAAGCTGTTATGAAAATGTGTTTCGGTAACGGTCTGGGCTTTAAATTTAATGATAATTTAAGTGCTCAGGGTATATTCGGTTATTGCTACGGCGGATTTTTACTTGAGGTTACAGAGGATGTAGAGGATGCGCTTGAAATCGGTGTTGTTACGGATGACGGCAAGCTTACCTATAAATCGGAAGAGGTCAGCTTAAATAAGCTGCTTGGCATTTATGAGGATAAGCTCGAAAGTGTTTACAGCTGTAACATAAAAACAGATAGCGGAAAGATAGAAACCTTCAGCTTTAATGCCGAAACAAGAGTTGCTCCTGCAATTAAGACTGCAAAGCCTAAGGTGCTTATCCCTGCATTCCCCGGCACAAACTGTGAGTATGACAGTGCAAAGGCTGTACGGGACGCAGGAGCGGAGCCTGAAATCATTGTTATAAACAATCTTACAGCCTCGGGTATTCAGGAAAGCGTTGAAAGCTTTGCTAAAAAGACAAATGAGGCTCAGATGATATTTATTCCCGGCGGCTTTTCCGGCGGAGACGAGCCGGACGGCAGCGGTAAATTTATAACCGCTTTCTTCCGCAATGCCGCAGTTAAGGAGAGCGTTACAAGGCTTCTTGAAGAAAGAGACGGTCTTATGTGCGGAATATGTAACGGCTTCCAGGCACTTATTAAGTTGGGTCTTGTACCTTACGGTAAGATTATCGATACAGATGAATGCTGTCCGACACTTACTTACAATACAATAGCGCGCCACCAGTCGAGAATAGTTCGTACAAGGGTTGCTTCTAATAAGTCACCGTGGCTTGCTCTTACAAATGTGGGCGATGTTTACAATGTTCCGATTTCTCACGGCGAGGGCAGATTCTTAGCAGACGAGGCACTTATAAAGCAATTAGCCGAGAACGGACAGATTGCAACACAGTATGTTGATATGGACGGTAACGCCACAGCCGATATTCACTTCAATCCCAACAATTCGATGTACGCTATTGAGGGTATAACCTCGCCGGACGGCAGAGTATTCGGTAAAATGGGTCATAGCGAGCGTATCGGTGCGGGACTTTACAAAAACGTTCCGGGAGAGTATAATATCCGTATGTTTGAAGCGGCAGTTAAATACTTTAAATAATTCAGGAGGTTAAAAATGAACTTTTTTGAAGATTTAAAAAACTATGATACCGAGGTAGCGGACGCATGTAAGCTGGAGCTTGAGCGTCAGCAACACAATATTGAGCTTATTGCTTCTGAGAATATCGTCTCCAAGGCTGTTCTTTTAGCCGCAGGCGGCGTTCTTACCAATAAGTATGCAGAAGGGTATCCCGGCAAGAGATATTACGGCGGCTGCCAGTATGTAGATATTGTTGAGGATATAGCAAGAGAGCGCGCTAAAAAGCTTTTCGGAGCAGAGCATGCAAACGTTCAGCCTCATAGCGGAGCAAATGCTAACCTTGCTGTTTTCTTTGCTCTTTTACAGCCGGGTGATACCGTTATGGGTATGAATTTACAACAGGGAGGACATTTGTCTCACGGTTCACCGGTAAATATCTCAGGTAAGTATTTTAATATTGTTCCATACGGTGTTAATGACGAAACCGAAATGATAGACTATGACGAAATGCTCAAAATTGCAAAGGAATGTAAGCCGAAGCTTATCGTTGTAGGTGCAAGCGCATATTCAAGAGTTATTGATTTCAAGCGCTGCCGCGAAATTGCCGATGAGGTCGGTGCGTATTTAATGGTGGATATGGCGCATATTGCCGGTCTCATAGCGGCAGGTGTTCATCCGTCACCCGTACCTTACGCTGATGTTGTAACAACTACAACTCATAAGACCTTAAGAGGCCCCAGAGGCGGACTTATCCTTTGTAAGGAGCAGTATGCCAAGCAGATAGATAAGGCTATTTTCCCCGGAATTCAGGGAGGACCCTTAATGCATATAATTGCTGCTAAGGCTGTTGCACTTGGAGAGGCTTTAACCGATGAATTCAAGGCTTATCAGGAGCAAATAGTTAAAAATGCCGCCGCTTTGAGCAAGGCTTTAACCGATAACGGAATCGAGCTTGTTTCAGGCGGTACGGATAACCACCTTATGCTTTTAAAGCTTGTTAATAAGGGTATTACAGGCAAAGAGCTTGAGCACAGACTTGACGAGGTTCATATTACCGCAAATAAGAACACAATACCCAATGACCCACAAAGTCCCTTTGTTACAAGCGGATTGAGAATAGGTACTCCCGCTGTTACTTCGCGCGGCTTTAAGGAACCCGAAATGGTACTTATCGCTAACTGGATAAGTGATATTATAAATGATTTCGAGGGAAATAAGGACCGCGTTTCCAAAGAAGTACAAGAGCTTTGCGCTAAATATCCGATATACTGATTTGAAAAACTGTTAGATAAGGAGAAACAGTTATGAAATACGAAATTTCAATCACAAAAACAACAGCACCTAAAGAACATCCGGCTGATGAAAGCAAATTAGGCTTCGGTCAGATTTTCACCGACCATATGTTCTTGATGGATTATTCAAAGGAAAAGGGCTGGTATAACGGAAGAATAGTTCCTTTCGGACCTATGCCTATTCATCCTGCATCAACTGTTCTGCACTACGGAGCAGAGATTTTCGAGGGAATGAAAGCATACCGCGCTAAAGATAATACCATCCGTCTTTTCCGTCCTACTGAAAATATTAAGCGTCTTAACAACAGTGCTGAAAGACTTTGTCTTCCTTTGCTTGATGAGGAGGGCTGTCTTGATATTTTCAACACTTTAGTTGAGCTTGAAAAGGATTGGGTACCTCATAGCGACGGAACTTCACTTTATATCCGTCCGTACCTTTTCGGTAATGATCCGCATTTAGGTGTTCACGCTGTAAAAGAGGCTGTTTTTGCTGTCATCTGTTCTCCTGTAGGAGCATATTATGCAGAGGGTATAAACCCTGTTAAGATTGCTATTGAATCTCAGGATGTACGTGCGGTACGAGGCGGAACCGGTTATGCAAAATGCGGCGGAAACTATGCCGCAAGTCTTAGAGCAGGTGAGAGAGCAGAGCAACAAGGCTATACTCAGGTTTTGTGGCTTGACGGTGTTGAGCGGAAGTATATTGAAGAGGTTGGCAGTATGAACGTAATGTTTAAGATTGCCGGAAAGATAATAACACCTGCCTTAACCGGCTCGGTTCTTCCGGGTATCACGAGAAAATCATGCATAGAGCTTATCAAAGAGTGGGGATACGAGGTTGAAGAGCGCCTTATTTCTGTTGATGAGCTTTTTGCCGCCGCAGAGAACGGAACCCTTGAGGAGGCTTGGGGAACGGGTACAGCCGCCGTTGTTTCTCCCATAGGTCATCTTTTCTATAATGGCAAGGAATATACCGTTTCAGATAATAAGATAGGCGCACTCACCCAAAAGCTTTACGATAACCTCACCGGTATTCAGTGGGGAAAAATCGAAGATAAGCACGGCTGGAGCGTAAAGGTCTGCGAAGCCTGATAAAAGGGTTAAAATATGGGCAGAACAGTCATAATCTAAACGAATAACCGGGCTATTCGGAATTTGATGACAAAAAAATAATCAAAACTTGCGTTGATAAGCCCTTGCGAATTTTTGCAGGGGCTTTTTTGCATAAACAAAGAGTTATTTTAGATAATAAGAAAAGAAATATAAGAGGTGAAAACTATGAAATTTGCTTTTTTTGATGCCAAACCCTATGATATATCTTCTTTTGAGAATATATCAAAGGAAAAGGGAGTGGAATTTAAATTTTTTGAAACAAAGCTAAATGAGGATACTATGGAATTAGCTCATGGCTTTGACGGTGTTTGTGTATTCGTTAATGATACCGTTACCGCAAAGGTTATTGATTACTTTTACGAAAACGGTATAAAAATGATAGCGCTTCGCTGTGCAGGCTTTAATAATGTTGATGTTAAGGCAGCCTACGGCAAGGTGCATATTTTTCATGTTCCGGCATATTCTCCTTATGCGGTTGCAGAGCACGCAATGGCAATGCTGCTTACTTCTATACGCAGAATACACAAGGCATATATTAGAACAAAGGATTTTAATTTCAGCCTCAACGGTCTTACCGGCTTTGACCTTTACGGTAAAACAGCCGGAATTATCGGTACAGGTAAGATCGGCAGAATATTTATAAATATCTGCAAGGGCTTCGGTATGAAGGTCATTGCGTATGACCCATACCCCAGTGAGGAATATGGCATAGAGTATGTTTCTTTGGATGAACTTCTTGGCAGAAGTGATATTATTTCGCTTCACTGTCCGTTAACTAAGGACACCTATCATATTATAGACTATCCGTCTATAGAAAAGGTTAAAAAGGGTGTTGTTATTATAAACACCTCCCGCGGTGCGCTGATAAATGCCGAGGCTTTGCTTGAGGGTATTAAGTCACGAAAAATCGGCGCCGCCTGCCTTGATGTTTATGAGGAGGAATCGGATATCTTCTTTGAGGATTTTTCGGGGCATATCGTGTCCGACGATACTCTTGCCCGACTTATAACAATGCCGAATGTTTTAGTAACCTCACATCAGGCTTTTTTAACTGAGGAGGCGCTCAGAAATATAGCAGAAACCACCTTAAATAATATTATAGAATTTTCAAATAACGGTTGTTGTGAAAACGAGCTTTGCTATCATTGCGGAAAAACTGCAAACTGTAAAACAAATCGCATAAAAAAATGTTTTTAGGTTGTAAAATGAAGAAAACAGTGGTAGAATAAGGAAAACAAAGGGGAGGATGAAAATGTTTGATGCTGTAAAAATCAAAAATGATTGCGTAGAATGGATAAAAAAGTTTTTTGAAGAAAACGGAAAGGGCTGTAACGCTGTTGTAGGAATTTCGGGCGGTAAGGATAGCTCTGTTGTAGCCGCTCTTTGTGTGGAAGCCTTGGGTAAAGACAGGGTAATAGGTGTTCTTATGCCCTGCGGCGAACAGCACGATATCGATATGGCTCACCTTTTGGTAAATCATCTTGGAATAAAGCATTTAGTTGTAAATATTAAAGACTGTATAGAGGGTCTTAAAAATAGTCTTTCAAAAGAAATGAACTTGTCCGAGCAAAGCAACGTCAATCTTCCTCCCAGAATAAGAATGTCAACTCTTTATGCAGTTGCTCAGAGCTTTAACGGAAGGGTTGCAAACACCTGCAACCTTTCTGAGGACTGGGTCGGTTATTCTACCCGCTATGGGGATGCCGCAGGAGATTTCAGTCCCCTTTGTAATTTAACAGTTGCCGAAGTAAAGGAAATAGGCGCTGTTTTGGGGCTTCCTGAGGTGCTTGTACAGAAAACACCTATTGACGGACTTTGCGGTAAAACCGATGAGGATAATTTAGGCTTTACCTATGCCGAGCTTGACCGCTATATCCGCACAGGCGAAATAGATAATGCCGAAACAAAGCATCGAATAGACAATATGCACCAAAGAAATTTGTTCAAGCTACAGCTAATGCCGGGATTTAAACCGGAAGTATAAAAATAAAAGGAGTATTTTTATGAAATACGGATATTATGACAATCAAAACAGGGAATATGTAATTACCCGTCCCAATACGCCGGCGCCTTGGCTTAATTACCTTGGAAACGGCAAGTTCAGCGGTATTATTACAAATACCGCCGGCGGACTTATATTTAACAAGGATTCCGGCAGTCACAGAATTACGCGCTATAACTTTAACCAGATTCCTTGGGACCGACCGGGAAGATATTTATACCTGCGCGATATGAGCGACGGTGAATACTGGTCTCCAACCTGGCAGCCTGTAATGAAGGAGCTTCAAGCCTATGAGTGCCGCCACGGTCACGGTTATACAAAAATTTGCGGTAAGTATAAGGGTGTAAGCTCTGATATTACATATTTTATTCCTCTTGATAAAAATTACGAGGTATGGAAGGTAAAGCTTACAAATGAAGAAAACAGCGCAAAAAAGCTGCGCGCCTTTACATATCTTGAATTTTGCAGCTATCAGGCTAAGTATGACCTTATGTGTGACTGGCCGAGATATTTTATGACCGGCTTCAACAAGGGCAACGCAGTAGTGTTTGACCCGTGTGATGACTGGATTAAGGTGCCCGAGCGTCTTAGCTTTATCGGTTCAAATATTGATATATCCGGCTTTGATTGTGACCGCGATGTATTTATTGGCAAATACAGAAGCGAAACCAATCCCGAGGCAGTAGAGAAGGGCGAGTGCTCAAATTCCGAGCTTAATGCAGATAACTGCTGTGGTTCTGTAAGCCTTGATGTGGAGCTTTCCGCAAACGAAACCAAAGAGTTTTATATCATTGTGGGAATTACGGATGATGCTGAAAAAATAAGCGGTATAATTGATTTGGCTGTAAGGAATGCTGAAAAAGATCTTGGCGAGCTGGCAGAGTTTTGGAACGAGCATGTTGACAGAATTCAGATAGAAACTCCTGATGAAGAAATGAATACTATGATAAACTGCTGGCATCCCTATCAGTGCCGTATGACCTTTAACTGGTCAAGATTTATCTCCTATTATGAGCGCGGTCTTGACCGCGGCTGGGGCTACAGAGACAGTATGCAGGATGTTTTAGGAGTAATTCATTCTATCCCCGAACAGGTAAAAGAGAGAATTAAAACCCTGCTTAGCATCCAGTATTCCCGCGGAGATGCAAGGGCTGTATATTATCCCGGAACAGGTGAGTCATCAGGCGGAGGCCGCTCGGACGATCACATCTGGGGAATTTTCTCGGTCTGCTCATATATCCGCGAAACAGGGGATTATGCATTCCTTGATGAAAAAGTTCCTTATGTGGACGGCAGCGAGGCTACAGTTTGCGAGCACCTTATAAAGGGACTTGAATTTACCCGTGAGCATGTAGGCGAACACGATATTCCGCTATTTTTGCATAACGACTGGAACGATTCATTAAAGAGTATCGCCGAGCAAGGCAAGGGAGAAAGCTCATTCGTATTCTTCCAGGCGGCTCACGCGGCTTATGAGTTAAAATTATTATTTAAGAAAATTGATGATAAAGAGAAATTTGCTTGGGCTGAGGATTATTACAACTGGTGCGAAAGCGTATATAACAAGCTTTGGGACGGTAAGTGGTTCCTGCGCGGCTTTAACGATTACGGCGAAAAGTACGGCACTGATGACGACGAATACAATAAGATATTCTTAAACCCCCAGTCCTGGGCGGTATTAAGCCGTCTGCCGAGCGCAGAGCAGGGTAATTCCTGCTTTGAAAATGTTAAAAAATACCTGTTTACCGAAATGGGCGTTGTATCCCACGCTCCGGCATCCTCGGGTATTGATATTAAGAATAAGAGCTATTTCGGTCTTAAGGCAGGTGTCAGAGAAAACGGCGGTATTTTCTTCCATGCAAGCACATGGGCGATTATTGCCGAAACTATCCTAGGTAGAAATGAGGATGCATACTCTCTGTATCACCGCGAGCTACCTACAATGCGCAACGAAAATGCTGATAAATGTATGATAGAGCCTTATGTTTACGCTTCATCAATGGTTGCTCCCTGCCACGAAAAGGATAAAATGGGCGTAGGCTCGTGGCTTAGCGGTACAGCTTCTTGGATGTATGTTGCCGCAACACAGTATATCTTAGGCTTTAGACCTGATTACGACGGCATTATAATCGACCCGTGCATTCCGAAAGATTGGAACGGCTTTAAAATGACCAGACTTTACAGAAATGTAAAGGTTGAGGTTGTATCAGGCAAGCTTCCAAACGAGGGCGCAAGAAGTAAGGCGCTTATAGTTGACGGTAAGCGCATAGAGGGTAACTTTATCCCTGTAAGCGAGCTTGAGGGCAAATCGAAAGTTAAAGTTGAGGTTGTCTATTAAAGCTTAAAAAGTCGGATGCAGTACTGTTTAACTATGATATAATAACACAAAAATCGGGGCAGATTTTCTGCTCCGATTTTTGTGTTTTATTTCCAATCCCGTAAAATAATAAACCCTAATAACAAGTTGACTTTTCAACTTGTTTGGGTTATAATGCAGAAGTTGAGTTTTCAACATCTTATTTAATCAATGGAGGTAATTTCCGAATGATGAATATAGCATCAAAGGCATTTTGCCGTGTATTTCAAACAGCATTTCGTTTGGCTTTGCCAATACTTCCGTACAGAGAACCCGAAATTGTAAATTCATGTCCGGAGCTTGGCAGTGTATTTAAGAAAGAAAATATCAAATCGGTGCTTATAGTTACCGATAAAGGTATTGTAAATAACGGACTTACCGCACCGCTTGAAGCAGTATTAGGGGGTTAATGCTATGTTTAAAGAAATGCTGAAAGAACGAAATTTGCCAAAACTTTTAAGCCGAAATGAAATGCTGAGTATTTTGTTTAAGGAGGAGTATGGATATCTTCCGCAAAAGCCAACGAATTTAAGTTGGAAGGTTGAAGAGAATATTGTAGGGAATTTTTGTGCAGGAAAAGCAGTGCTTAATAAAATAACTATAGCCTGTGAAATAGGAGAAAAGGTTTTCTCATTTCCGTTTTGTGTGGCAATCCCCACAGCAGAAGGCAAGCATCCGTTTTTTATACACATAAATTTTCGTGATGCCGTGCCCGATCGCTATATGCCAACAGAAGAACTTATCGACAACGGTTTTGCTATTTTTTCCTTTTGCTATAAGGATGTCACAAGCGACAATGATGATTTTACTGATGGTTTGGCGGGCGTCTTATATGGAGATGGCAAACGTAAGCCGACAGATGCGGGCAAAATAGCCATGTGGGCGTGGGCGGCACATCGTGTTATGGATTATGCTCAAACCTTGAAGAGTGTGCTTGACCTAAAAAATGCCATTGTTTGCGGTCATTCGCGTCTTGGAAAAACCGCGTTATTAACAGCAGCTACCGACGAGCGTTTTGCATTTGCATATTCTAACGATTCGGGTTGCGGCGGTGCTGCAATAATAAGAAAAAAGAAGGGCGAAACGGTAAATGATATTTGCAAGACCTTCTCATATTGGTTCTGCGAAAATTATAAGAAGTATATAGACAATGAAGAAAATATGCCTTTCGACCAACACTATCTGCTTGCCGGTATTGCACCGAGAAAGGTCTTGATCGGAAGCGCTGCAGAAGACCATTGGGCAGATCCTGTATCTGAACAACTTTGCTGTATGGCATCGTCAGGGGCGTTTGAAAAAGAATTTGTTTGTGAAAAAATTCCGGCAGAAATCGGTGATGAATTTTTTGAGGGTGATATTGGTTATCACTTGCGAAAAGGTCTTCATTATTACAGTCGTGAAGATTGGTTAAAGCTTATAAAATTTGTGAATATGCATAAGCTTTGAATGACAGCATCGATAAATATAATTATATAAAAATTGAAATAAGAAACGATTAAGTATAAATCTCCTTGTTTTACAGATAATAACAACACAATTTGTAAATTAAGGAAAAATGAATATATGAAAGCAACCGGAATTGTGAGAAGAATTGAGGAATGTGTTATAATAGGACAAAAGTCGGAAAAACCGCATAAACACTAGGATTTTCGCTGATTTTTGTCTTACCACATTTGCACAAAACAATATATACATAGCAAAAGCGGAGTGATTTCACTCCGCTTTACTTTTCTTGTTTTACCCACCAACCATTACAATCTATATATCCAAATCGATTCATAAACGGTTCTAAGACTTTTATTTGACCTGTTGTAGGAATAGTTATCCCTTCGCTTATTAGTGTTTCAAAAATTTTGTTTTTATACTCGTCCATTAAAGTGCCCCACTCATCAGTAATGGCACAAGCTGTTTTATGTTCAGGAGAGCCTTCTTCATAATCGTATTCATTATCTTCAACCCACCAAAATTTATTATGAGTTATTGCATAAGCATCTGCCAAGTCTTTTTCTGTTTGTTTATCAGAAAAATAAGCCTTAACATCTGTTGCGGTCATATTAGGGATAGGTTCTTCTGTCATAACATACACAACAAAGACCTCCTTTTACATCCATTATTTTAAATTTATTATATCACAACCACTTTAAAAAGTAAATTCACACAGTATAAATTCCCTTTAATCACAAATACTAACATCACGATTTGAATTTAAAGGAGATTTGTATATATGAAAGCAACCGGAATTGTGAGAAGAATTGAGGAATGTGTCATATTAGGACAAAAGTTGTCGAAAACTGCGTAAATGCTGGATTTTTTGCAGTTTTTGATTGAACCCAATTTGCACGAAAAATAATATACATAGCAAAAGCGAGGGGATTTCCCCTCGCTTTTTTATACCTGTTATTTCGTGAGCCGAATGTTTCTGTACTTGCCCGGAGAGATCCCAATTATCTGCTTAAATTTTTTGCCAAAATAATAGACATCGTTATAACCAACAAGTGTTGCAATCTCCTCCAGTTTACAGTCTGTGTTTTCAAGTATATAGACGGCTGACATGATACGTTGTTTCGTTATATATTCAATAGGCGATTCTCCATAGAATTTCGCG
Source organism: Clostridia bacterium (assembly GCA_017472575.1). Taxonomy (GTDB): domain Bacteria; phylum Bacillota; class Clostridia; order Oscillospirales; family Acutalibacteraceae; genus UBA737. Next base: position 50,240 of record JAFUPX010000044.1, read on the forward strand.
AATAGTGCTCGGTAATGTGATTCACTAACCCCCTCGATTTTTGCCAGCGTCGCTATCCTTATTATTTGGGGATAATTTTCGTGTATATATACCAGTGATTTTTGCAAAATTTTTTCTCTGTCGGTATGTTGTATTTTTCTTGAAAACGCCGTTAATATCTGCGTAAAAATAGCATTGCTCATATTTTCAAAATGCTTATCATGAATTGTAAATTCATGACACATTCTTTCCCACAGTTCAATTATCCTCACAGAATGCCCACAATGCATGATTGTGTTTGTTTTAAGCCCTGCGGTAAGCAGCTTCTGTTGTGCTCTGTATCCGGTAAAATGCAACCACAGATAATTTACCGCAGCATCTTTCGCAGAATAACTGTATTGCGTATTGGGTTCTAAAATTAGGAAATCGCCATCAGCTATTACAAAAGTTTTGCTGTCAAAAGAAATCGGTTGACTTCCTTTTATCACGTACATCATATAATAATCTTTTCTGACCGAACGCGTAGAATAATGATTTCGATCAACTGCACCGACACAGTTTATAACAATTTCCTTCGAATCGTCGCATATATTCGCTGAAGGCTCATTTGGGGCAGTATAATACGTTTGTGTTTTCATACAGCTACTCCCATCATCAAATAATACATTTCATCAATTATTTCGTCCATTGTCATTCATACAATGTCAGTATACAATAAAAAACACACTAATGTCAATGAAGGGATGATAATATGAATTTAACGGTAAAACAAGTATCAAGTCTTGAAAAAATACGTCCGGTTGGTATCGGAAACGTAAAGAAGTTCAGGCACAAAACAGTAATGCGCGGGCAGTTCTTTTCATATCAGATTGCAGTTTCATCATCAAATAGTACAACATTGAATTTTAAAATTGATTCAAAAATCAAAAAAAGCATAACCATATATCACGTTAAAAATATAATTATGGATCTTGCCACCTACGAAGGTGCCGATGATGACTACCTTGAAAAGAATCCCGCCCTTATGCCGGATATGCTGCTCCCTGCAGAGAATGCTCAAATCAAGCTGAACGGTGATACTTCTGTCATTTGGATTAACGTTAAGGTGCCTGAAAATATTGCAGCCGGAGAATATACCATCACAACCACGCTTACCGCAGCAAACCCATTCGAGGAAACGCAGGTCAAACAGGTATTGTATCTTGATGTGATAGACGCGAATATCGGTGAACAGCAAACACTTTTCACGCAATGGTTTTATCCCGATTGTATCGCGGACATTCACAACGTCTCCATATACAGTAAAGCACACTGGGCTTTAATTGAGAAATATTTAACACTTGCGTGTGAATTGGGCATCAACACAATTTTGACACCGATCATAACGCCCCCTCTCGATACAGCTGAAGGCCATACCCGCCCCTGCACGCAGCTTGTTAAAATTGAGAAAATTGGCGAGAGGTTTGATTTCGATTTTACGTTGCTCGGAAAATGGATAACTCTTTGCCAAAAATGCGGTATTCAATATTTTGAAATGTGTCAGCTTTTTTCGCAGTGGGGACTTAAATATGCGCCCAATATACGCATCAAGGAGAATGGCAAAGAATACTATATGTTTGGTTGGCACACGAATGCAAGCTCTGAAGCGTACACGGATTTTCTCAAACAGTTTTTACCAGCACTGATGGCCTATCTGCAAAAGGCCGGCATCAAAGATCGCTGTTTCTTCCATATTTCGGATGAACCGCATATCGCTCACCTTGAAGCATATAGGTCAGCCTATGATATTGTAAAACCCCTGATTGACGGACGTCCTATACTGGACGCCCTTTCGAGTTATGCGTTTTATGAAAACGGCGTTGTTGACATTCCTGCTACCGCATCAAATCATATTGATGAATTTCTCGAGCATAACGTTGCCAATCAATGGGTGTACTATTGTTGCGGTCAATACAAGGACGTTGGCAACCGATTTATCTCCATGCCATCCTACCGTAACAGAATATTAGGGCTTCAGATGTACAAGTACAACGTGAAAGGATTTTTGCATTGGGGTTACAACTTTTACAACAGCCAATTTTCTCTTGAAAAAATTAACCCCTATGTTACAACGTCGGCAGATAAGGCATTCCCATCCGGCGATCCTTTTTCGGTATATCCTACAATTGACGGCGTAACTCCGTCACTGAGGGGATTTGTGTTCAAAGAGGCGTTATCGGATATTGAGGTTTGCCGCAAATTAGAAGAGTATATCGGCAGAGAAAAGGTGATTGAACTTATCGATACCGCAGCCGGTATGAATTTGACTTTTTCGAATTATCCGAGAAATACAACCTTTATACTGGATCTGATTGAGCAGATGGAGATTGAAATAAAACGCCACAACACATAAAAGACTAAACGATATTCTGCTTTTCAGTATAAATCTCCGTGTGTTTACAGATACTAACAGCGTAATTTGTAAAATAAGGGGAACGAGGGGAGCGCCGCCAGTGGCGGGAGGAGCGACCCGAGTGAGTGGCAGCGGTCGACAGATGAGGAAGGCTTTTCAAAGCCGACGAAGATGTCGCCACCGCAATAGGGCAAACTTTCCCCTTACAAAAATGTTAGTAAAAAGGAGAAAGATATATGAAAGCAACTGGTATCGTCCGTCGGGTGGAGGAATATGGTATAATAGGACAAAAGTCGAAAAAACCGTATAAACACTAGAGTTTTCGCTGATTTTTGTGGGGCTCAATTTGCACAAATCAATACATATATAGCAACAGCGAGGTGAAATTCACCTCGCTGTTGGCGTTTTAGACAGAAATTGCGTTATTCCAGAACCGGTATCTCACAGTGAAATGGCGTTGTACGATTCCATACATAAGGATAAATATATGAACACTGTCCGTCAGGAGTGGTTTTGTTATGGGAGATAAGCCATTTGCCGTCGCCAAAAGAATAAAGACCCGTTGCACCAAAGGGGAAATCCCAACCGTAAATGCCGCTCTTTTGATCATAGGTGCCGAAAGGCCTCAGGTTAAGCGTCTCTACTATTTCTGCTGGTATGCTGCATATTTTTTTCTTTGCAGGCGCTTCAATGTCAACAGCAAACAAAGAAAAGTTGGGGAAATTGGGCTTGCTCCCCTTGTAAACCGCCATAAAGATAGACTTGGTAAACCGGTCATATTCAAGATTTTGTACACCATAGTGGGTATTGCCTGTGCGTACAAAGAACTTGTTAAGCGGTGCGGAGGGCCCGCGTTGATGCATATTTTTTTGATTAAGCGGTTGGGCATATGTGCTCCAATCGGAAAAATCGTAACAAAGCAATATTTGATGATCGTTATCATCTCTGTTGAGATCGCCGTAAATTCCGTAAGCTACATACAGGTAAAGACCGTCGTTTTCACTTTTTCCCGGCAGAGGAGCAAAGGTAAGACCGTCTATACCAGAACATCCGTATTTATGGAGAACAGCATTGCCCTCTTTGCCGATTCCCGTTCCGTTATAATCATCTATGACCTCTTTCAGATATACTGCTGACATAATATCACTGTTTTCGGCAGGGATGTCAAAGCGGTCAATTTTTGCCACATCAAATTTGACAACATAAAACGCATCAGAAAAATTCAAATCGGAGTCAATGGCATTAAGGATACCTTTGCCGATGACATCATTTTTATATTCCAACGAGCCATACACACAACCGTCCGCTTCATTAAACGCAATGCATCCCAAATGACCGACAAGACCGTCTACCGAACCAATAATCTTGCCGTCAAGCGTTGCCTTTATCAGTTTTGTCGTGAAAGAATAGTATATATATCCGTTTTTTCTGTCAACGGCAATTCCCTGAATGTGACAGTTTCCCCATGTTCCGGTAAAAAGTGGCTTTTTCAAAATATCTTTTCCCCTTTCGTTATAACGGTTCAGGTGTTTTTACTGTGCTTTTCCGTAAAAATCGTAGTACATCCAGAGCACAGTGTACCTGTCCTTTAAATCCTTGGCGTAAAGGATTGCGTCGTCAATTTTTTCTTTGCTATAAAGACTGTAAAATTCTTCCATATTAAGGTTTACAAGGGAAAGCATTTTCTTTATTTCCTCGGCGCTTGGCATTTCGGCAAGAATTTGTCTGATTTCGGCTTCCTTGCTCAAATATATTTGGGCGTTATCGTTTTTATAATGGCCCACTTTTTCCTGCAATTCCATACAGCCATTTGCGGAGGCTTTATAAAGGGATTCCATTTTTTTGGTATATTCGTTGCTGTCGGGACGGTAAATTTTTTGAGGAAATGTGTTTGCTAAAAGCATTTCACGCAATTTTGCTGTAATAACGGTGGAATATGCAACATCTATTCCGTGGGGGAAATAATCCGCACCATTGATAATTCCTGTTATTTCAAAAAAGTGAGACAGGTGGTGTTCGCTGCCCGACGCAGGGCGGGAAGATCCTGCAAAGCTCATTAAAATCCCGATGATCACCAAGGCCTCCATCAATGCCTTGATACTTTCCTCATTCCTTTCCAGAATGCCCTGGGATAAGGCAAGCGTTCTTTTTATCTGTTCGTAGGTTAAATCATAGATGTAATCGCAAAAATATTCGTTGGTTACACAATGGCTTAGTTTCCAGTCGTTGAGTGCAGAAAATTTTCCGATTATATCGCCATAGCCTGCCTGTATCATATCGATAGGAGCATTGGCTAACACCTCGGTGTCAGCAATGATTGCCCGGGGAAGTCCTGCCTTATAGGTGACTTTCATACCGTTTGTGATCATGGCAGCGCCATTTGAAGCATAGCCGTCCATTGAGGGAGCCGTTGCGACAATTATATATGGCACATTGTTATAGAAAGAAATATATTTGCATAAATCCTGAATTACGCCAGAGCCAATGCCGATTATGATTTGGGAATCGCCTAAATTTTGGGTAACGGTATTGATGGCAATTTCATTTGGAATAAGGACCTCTCTACCGCTGAAAATAACTTTTCTAATTGTCTTGCCGTCCAGTGCGTTCAAGGTGCGCTTACCGGCGGCCTCAAAAGTGTTTTCATCGGCGACGATCAAAACGTTGCTAAAATCTTTGCAAATATTTGCAAGGTGATCGATCGCGCCGCTGTCGATATATACATACTTAATATCGCAAGTGTGAAATTTTCCGCAATCACAAGAAACTCCTTCTAATATTTTGTTGATATTCATATATAAACCCCGTTTCAATTCGTGTTCTTGAATAATAGCACAGCAACAATAAAAAGTAAACCCTGCAGTATAATCTTCTCCCATTTACAGATACTAACAGCGTAATTTGTAAAATTATTGTAGGGGAACGGATTGCCACGCCAGTGTACGCACTGGCTCGCAATGACAGCGGTGGTCGGTAGACGCTGCGTCTATCGAACTTGCGTGTCATTCCGAGGGCGCTTGCGCCCGTGGGAATCCGTAGCCCAACATCTGTAAAGGAGAAAGATATATGAAGGCAACAGGTATCGTAAGACGAGTAGAGGAATATGGTATAATAGGAAAAACATCGAAAAAAACCGCATAAACACTAGGGTTTTCGCTGGTTTGCCCCACTGAACGCATTGGTGTCAAAATTGAGTTTTGGGCGGTTTTTATACATAGAAAAAAGTGAGGGGAAGCCCCTCACTTTTTCTGATTAATTAATGTTTTGCTGCTTTGTGATCAGCCAATGTTTTGCCAGCATTGCTTTTAGCTTTTTTAGAAGACTTTTTAGAAGCTAAAGTTTTGCCAGCTTTACCGACATTGCCACCATGATGTACCGCCATTTTTACCCCCCATGCGCATTAGGACAGCAAACTGCACATCCATCTGCGTCTTGATAATACATTTTGGCTTTTGCCACGGCATCTGTTTCACTTGCATAATAGCCAAGATAAGTGGCACTTATTATGCCAAGTTTGTTTTTGTGTTCTTCAGTATGAACTTCGTGATGAAGTCCAGGATTATTAGTCTGGTTGTTATTAACATAATAGTGTTTATACATAAAACACATCCTTCCCGCCGATTATTACGGCATAAATTTTTCGTTTTGTGAATTTTTCCAGTAGACAAACTGGATCCGGATGTGTTATACTGAAACCACAGCAATGTTGGATTGTTTAACACATCCAGCAAAGAGAAAGCATTTTGTTTGTTGTTGCCGCAACTTACGAAATGCTTTCTTTTTTTGTTACAATCAATTTTCATCAACTCTCTTTCAGAATAAATTTGGCAAAAATCTATATTCACCGCATTATATTATAGCATACTTTCCTTAAAAGTCAAGCACATTTCCACAATATATTGCGTTTCTTAATTATAAAAAATCAATATATTGTATATACTTTTACATATTTGTACATACTTTAATATATTTTTTCACAAAAATAAGTAAAACAGCGGAGTGGAATTCCACTCCGCTTTCGTTATGCGATAAAATTTTGGGGATTATTGATTTTTAAAGTTTTATGTGGTAAAATAATTATGCCAAACCAATTGAATATAAAAACAGGGGCAATTTTTTACTTTTAGTAATTATTGTGCCTTTTTTGCGCATACTCATTTTGTGAATTTGATAAAAATGCAAATTCCGTCGATATGGATACAGCAGTAATGCTTGTTATATTGAATTAGTTTGGCGACTATCGGAGTTTGCGTTTTTTGTGCGGTTACTTCGGTAGCCGCACTTTTTATTTTACGGAGGAATTGAAATGCCTACAGAAAAGAAACTGACGGGTTATCCGTCTATTGATAAACCGTGGTTAAAGTACCACTCTGATAGTCATATATATAGAGTTGATACTACAGATACTATTTACAATAATTTTAAAAAAATAGCTCTTATAAAGCCAAACCATTTAGCTTTTATCGATTTTAAAACCGGACTCAAGGTTACATATGACGAATTATTAAAATCTGTGGATAATTTTGCCGCTGGCTTAGCAGCTATGGGTATCACAAGCAAGAACAAAGTCGGAGTACTTGGTTTTAACAGTTCAATAGATCCTGTGGCTCTGCTTGGGGCAAACAAAGTTGGTGCAACAACTGTTTTTGTAAATCCTGACGGCAGTTCATCTGATATATCAGAAAACATCAGTTATGTCGATATTCTGATTTTGGAAAATATTTTTGCGGAAATGGAGCCATCAATTAACAAAAATAACATTCCTGTTGTAATATATGGTTATTACCCGTACTTGCCATCACCCAACTGTATAGATTATGATTGTTTTATTTTGCGTGGACAACAACAAAATGTTAGTGCTTTCGTTTCAAAGAGCGACAATGATGCATTAGTTATATTCAGTAGTGGATCAACGGGTAAGGCAAAACCAATATTACATACAAATCATACTGTAAATTCTGCAGTTCAAAAGATGTTGTGCTCAGATTTCCCAATAAACGAAGATAATATTCTAATAAAGGCCATACCTTCTCATATAGGTCTTGGAGTTATTACCACAATGCTTGTTTCTTTGATGGCGGGAACAACGTTTGTCCAATTAAAAGGTTTGCCCGATCCGGCAATTGGGTTAGCAGAAGAGACATTAGGTTTGATCTCTCACTTTGAAGAATGGTCAATCAGAAACGACATAGAAATGAAAAGTGGATTGATTCTTTTTGCTGCTCCATATTTTGCTAAACATATTCTTTCAAAGATAGATGAAGTAAAAAACATGGGTATGTTAAAGGGCATTTTGCTTGGCGGCGCCAAAATGCAAAAAGAAGAGTTAGATATGATGGATAAAGCTTTTGGCGAAAAAGGATTGAATATTCCTGTTTGCAATGGTTATGGACAAAACGAAATGGGCGGTGCGGTCGCTTTAAACACTGTTCATTATAATAAAAACGGTAGCGCAGGATACCCTGTTTGTGGCACAACAATTAGAATAGTCGATCAGCAAACTTATAAAGAGGTACCGTATAACACTGTCGGTCAGATTCTCGAACAAAGCGACAGTAAGTTTTTGTGTTATTTGGGAATGGAAGAAAAAACTGATGCATCCAAAATTATTCTTCCCGATGGAACGGAGTGGTACGATTCTACCGATCTTGGTTATATGGATGAGGATGGTTTCTTATATATTACAGGAAGAACAACAAGAGTTATAATTAAGACGGACCATAAAGTGTCTTTAGATGTTGTAGAATCCAAACTAAAAGGAATTGTCGAGGTTTCTGATGCTGCCGTTGTGCCTTTTCGTAATGAAAACGATGATGAAGAAATGATAGCGTTTGTTGTGTTAAAAAATAAACAAATTACGCTGTCATTAGACGATCTTAAAGATGGTAAATATAATTTAACTGTTTTTGAAGTTCCTGATAGACTTATAATAAAGAATAAATTACCGCACATGAACAACGGCAAAGTCGATTATCAAACACTTGAAAAAGAAATGGAACTTTTATAAATATCTAAAAATCAACACGAAAATTCATCGTGTTGATTTTTTGTTTCAAGTATAATTTTCTCCTTTTAACAGATAATAACAACACAATTTGTAAATCAAGGAGAAATGTATATATGAAAGCAACAGGAATTGTTCGTAGAATAGAGGAATATGGTATAATAGGACAAACATCGAAAAAACCGCATAAACACTAGGGTTTTCGCTGATTTTTGTCCAACTCAATTTGCATAAAATCCGGTCAAAATCGGTTTTTCGGCGATTTTAGAAAGGAGCAGAGCAAC
>JAFUPX010000045.1 GCA_017472575.1 Clostridia bacterium
CATATGCCGCTGTATACTGTTACTGGTATAAAAATGAAAAAAGTTATCAGGAAATCCTTATTGGAAAATATGATGCCAGTACAATTGGTGTATGGATAGGGCATGAATATGAGGGATATGAGAATTATTATAGCATCGCTAACACCAAATATTCCTGCAATGCATTTGGCACAACTGCTGCTCCCAAAAATGTATCAAGTGCGTTACTTACTATGACACAGGGCAGTGCGGATGATTGGTATACCTGTGAGCTCACCTTTAATAGCGCAACATCAATGACGATAACAATAACTGATGATGAAAACGCTGAACTTACCAAAACAAGTACAGTTGATGTTTCAAAATTGGGAACCTCTGCTCGCTGGTTGTATTCCGACGCGGCAGCTACTCAACAAATCGATTCAAAAGCGCCGGCTAATTTTGATTATAACCTTAAAAATGAGGATTTAAGAGAAACAAAAGCAATTGGTTACGGTGTAGCCACTAATTCCAGTGATATCGCTATGTTTGACGATGTAAAGGTTATTATGGATGCTGAAACCTATGCAGCAAAGCTTGCTGAAAAGCAGGAGGCAGCACAAGCTGAGGTAAATGCCGCCGCTTTTAAAACAAAGCATACTGAGGTTCTCTCTTTAAATGCAACTGACTTCGAGGGACTTTACAATTCCGACATCAGCCAATTCAGACTGTATGCAGAAAAAATTTCTGCAGCGGTGAAAGAATATGAAGCCGCCTCTGATGCAGTAAAAGCTAAGCTTACTGACAAATATTCAACCTTGAGCACTCTTGCAGAGGTAGCGGAAAAATATGCGTATGCATACGGCGAAGCATATTTTGATGATTTTAATGACATGACATCCGAAGACTGGGTAATTATTGATGAAGCAGCCACACTTGCGCGAGCCAAGGCGATAAATTCATCAGCCATTTTTAGAAATGTAGGATGGTCGACCGCCATGGATGGCATTGCAGCATTTCGCGCTGCATTTATTAGTACTAATACCGACTATGAAAATATGAGCATTCGATTGATTACTATGTTTGCTCCGTCCCTCAGTGAAAATCGCGGGGTTTACGATTTGGGAACTATTTCTTTTGATAGTAGACTGTATAATCAGCAAAACAATAAATATATTTATTGGTATCAGGATGAAAACAACTATAAGTGGTTTGAGACACACAATAACGGCGGATATCAACCTTATTTAAAGTACGGTGCCGTTATCAACGGTTATACTGTTACTACAAAAAATGTTGCTTGGGGATATAACGGTACAGGACTCCCCACCAATGTAGCTACCAGTGTTCCCAACGAAACAGATATACACATCACATTAGAATACCGTTCAGACGGAGCTTATGTTACAGGATTTATTACAAAGGATAGCGTTAAGTATAATCTGGCTGCTGTAAATCTTGATAAGAGTATAAAAATTAAAAAGTCAGACACTACATACACCAGCTATGCTGCACTGGAAGAGGCAGTGCCCTCACTTGCAGGTATCGGCAACAGCAGCAGTGTCAGCGCCGCCTTTGGTATTAGTGGAACTACATTTGACTGGGGAAAGCCAATTGATAATTTTAAAATGACATACAATCTTCCCTTTACTCTTTCAATGGAGGAGGGTGCGTATCTCTATACATCCAGCCCTTACGGTATAAAATTTGTATGTAATGTTGCGGCAAACAGCTATTATCGCGGTGCAAACGATATTGAATTGCTTGACGCAGGTATCCTTTATATACCTACAGCAGCCTTGGAGAGCGGAGAGCGTTTGACCTATGAGCGCACCTTGGTTGCAAACTCTAAAAACACAAAAGCTCTTGCTGTAAGTGCAAGTATTGTTGATTCGGCAACAGCACCCAGCTCGATTAACGGTTCGCTGCTGAATGTGGCAGACCTTATGCCTAATACAGCCTTTACTACCCGCGGTTATATCCGTTACCGCCTTACAACTGATGCCGATGGCGTATACCGCGTTATGTATACAGATGAAAATTCTGTTTCCCGTTCAGTATTAACCACCGCTCAAAATGCCTGCCTTGCCGATATGGCAGCAAACTCCGCAAATTGGGAAGGTATTACCGCGGATACTGTTAAGGCATATACCGTAACTGAAGCTCTTGCTGCCTTACAGGATAGAAGTATTATAGGCTAAATAACAGGAGGGAAAAGATATGTTAAAAAAGTATATTCAACCCGCACTTAAGGTTTCCGAATGCATTTTAAACAGTGCGATTCTTTCCGACAGTATTAATCCGACTGCCTCACTCAATGAAGAAACTAAGACAGCTTTGGGATGGGATCAATGGGAAACACAAAATTAAAAACAGCTATAGCTGTATGCTTGCTGCTCCTTGCGCTGCTTTGCGGCTGCAAGGAACAGCAGACTCCCTCAGAAGAGGATATGAGCTCTGAAAGCAATCTTACTTCTTCACAAAATACTCAGTCAAGTGAAAGTACACAAGAGCAGTCTTCCTCGGGACAAACGGAGCCTATAAAAACAGATACAGAAACAGTTAGTAAAACCGTTTCGTCGGGAGAGACTTCGGTTGAGGCAGTCTCTTCTGAAGCTTTAAGTTCTTTTGCAACTGAAAGTGAAACCGATGAGGGGGAATCCTCACAGTTAAAATACAGCGTATCCTCTGTTACTTCACAGGATACAGATTGGATAGGACCTTTTTAAACAAAAATACCTATAACCATTTAAAGAAAGGAGAGTTTTAGTGAAGACACATATTAAAAAACGCATTTTGGCATTAGCCTTGTGTTTTTCTCTCTTGTTTACCGCCTGCTTTGTTCAGATTGCGGTTTCCGGATATTCTGAATCGGAGACAAGCGGAATAACTAAAAAAGTTCTTGATTTTGAGACGGCAGGAGATACAAGTTATTTTCAAGCGGAAAATTTCGGTGATAAAGGCCGCTTGCTTATGGATATGGTTAATACTCCTGCCGGCGGCAGTATCAAATACGGTACAAATACAAGCGCAAAGGTTATGCGTTTGCGCGGCGCAATGGGCGGCTCATTTATTTCCTTGAAGGATGAATATATTGCAGATAATGAGCAGCTTTCCAGTGTTAGCTTTGATTATTACGGTCCGGGTTCCTCCGGAACAGTATGCACCGTCCTTTACTGGTATCAGGATGCCAACAACTGGAAAGGCTTTACGCTTGTTTATATGCGCGGCGCATACTGGCTGTTTCGCTTTGCGCGTATGGAGGGATATTGCAATTCATCCGGAGCAAAGGATATTTCACTTACACCTGCAGGTACCCGTCTTGGTCTGCCTGGGTATGACAGCGAGTTTATCCGTATTACTTTGGATTATTCGGCGGCGAATGTGCGTTTGCTTCTCTCGGCAGGAGACGGAGCTGAAAGCCAATCATATTTGTTAGATCAATATTCCAAAAGCTTTTATAAATCCACAGATTTAAAAACAGCTTTGGCTGAGCCTGAGGTTGATTTAGCAAGCGGAAATTTCGCTATCTGGGCAAAAACCTATAATTTAACTTATATAGATAATTTTTCTGCTGAGACCATTGCTGCAAACGGAGAAACTGCTTTATTAAATGTGTTCCAGAATACACATAATGATATTTTGAATTCGGATGTAACAAGACTGACCTTGGATTCCAATAAAGCGGCTGCAGATGCCATGTATAACGATTGGTTAAAATTGCCTTACGCTGTGCAGAAAGAGGATGCTAACTTATCCAAGATGGTGAATGCCATCAAACAGCGCATAGACGATCTTGAAATTATGAAGCAGATGGGAATATCCACTTATGCAACCTACTATAAAGGATACCCTGATCTGGTCATGGATTTTGAAGATGATGAGGATATGCTGCCATGGCTGCCTATAGAAACCTATCAGCAAAGGCAGTACTATGCCGCACTTAAAAGCACAACTTTTGAGCGTGTTACCGATCCCGCTGATCCGGAAGGTGACAACGAGGTCCTGAAAATTAAGGGAAAAAGCGGTGCCTATGCTCTAAGAGATTTCCTTTGGCCTGCGATGGGTACATTATCGGAAGCTAATTTTAAAATGAGGCTTTCTATGCCTGCCCGCAGTCAGGGTTTGAATCAGCAAAAATTTTATATTAACTATGTTGATAGAAGCAATTATACCTGTATGGAGTTTTTTAAGCCAAACAATAATAATTATATGGTATGGGTGTATACCGTGAAAGACGGTATACAGGGAAGCATTAAAACTGCACCTGTATACATTGATTTATCTCAGTGGTTTGAGGTAAGCATTCGTGTATCAGTGGCAAAGCTTACCTGCGTTATTGATATTATGCCTATTGAGCAGAAAGCCAATATGGTTTCTCTTACCGGTGTACCGTTATTATCGCAAAATGCAAAGATTGCACTTGGCGCACCTGAAAACCATACCGAGTGGGAAACCGATACTGTATGGTTTGACGACCTTACTTTTTCCTTTACACAGGGCGACTGGGACGACGATATCGCAGTACGCCAGCCGGTGGTTTATGATGCCGGCAACACTTGGTATGCACCCGGTGATGCCGCAATGATCTACGGCGAAAATTTATATCAGACTGTAGATCATGTGGAGCTATTACCCATTGAAAATACCGACGAATTGACGGATATGGGCTATGTACTGTCTGAAAATTATTTGGAGGACGGAAAAGATACGGCGTCCTATTCCAATCCTGTTGATGCAACGGCTGTATTTGATAACGCCGACGCGGATGAGATTAGAAGTCTGCAAATTGTACAAGGCACTACAGATTCCATTAAATTTATATTGCCGGAGGATATTAACGATGGCATTTATGCCGTAAGGCTTGTAGCAAGATACCATCCTGCAGAAGACAGCGGTATTTCCAGCTACGATAAGGTTATTTATCTCAATGCTCCCGTGGTTAATGAAATTATAGGCGATGAGGGTTCTCTTGCTACAGCCGGAGGCACAATCCGCCTTGTGGGTAACGATATCGTTTCGCCTGCGGTTATTAACACTACAGATGAGCAAAATGCCATTACAGATGCAACACAATTAGCTGAGAGCCGTATACAGGCAAGGCTGAAAGGTAAATCCGGAAACACTGTTGAACTCACTCCTACAAAAATATACAGTCCGTATTCGGTTTCTTTCTCCGTTCCTGACGATATAACGGCAGGGGATTATGAACTGCAATATTATAACGGAAACGGTGATGACAGCTGTTGGAGTGTACCGGGAGCTATTAAAATCGGCGCATCTCCTCGCAGTAAATGGAAAACGGATGTATTTAATGTATGTACATATGGCGCTGTAAGTGATGATAATTACAACGATACAGCTGCTTTTGTAGATGCTATGGCGGCGGCTGCAGCTAACGGCGGCGGTATTGTATATGTACCGGCAGGAATTTACCATTTGGTACATTCGATTGTTGTTCCGCAGAATGTACACTTTAAAGGTGACGGTAAAGAGGTTTCCATAATATATTGGTCTCCCTATCTTTGGGATTGGGGTGAGCTGCCCACAGGACAGCTTGTATGCTCCTCTAATACCGAAATTTCTGATATGAGCTTATATGCTGCGAGATCGGGTCATATGGTTATGGTGGCAAATCCGGACGCATCCCACAGTGAAAGTGCAGGAAATAATTATGCTGTGAATGTATATATTCATGATTTAAAAATCAATGCATCACCTGCAGGTAACGGTGTAACCGGAGGAGGACCGTACGGTGTAAACATCAGCGGCTTAACTATGGAAGAATTGGAAGCACTGATTTATCAGGAATCGGGCGCAAAATCCCGCGGTATACAATTCAGTAATTGCGAGAATGCACAGGTTTACAACAATGAGGTATTGGTTGCTTCTGCACCGATTCGTGTTAACAGCCAAAAATATTCTGTATTTTCCGGCAACTATCAGGAATTGATTACCTCGGGCGGATATCGTAATAACTATTGGATTGATATTGAAGGCTCTGATATTATTTATGAGAATAACACCCTAAAGAACTGTATTATACTATTTGGTAACCATCAGTTTGACGGCGTGTATTTTGCTAACAACAAAATGAGCACGGATTTCTGGAATAATACCGAGTTAATTACCGGCGACCAGACATATCACTGGGGTGCTAACCGTGACGGAATTATTCAAAAGGTTAAAGATGATGCATCGGGCTGTACATATTATCTAACCTCTGCTACATCTGACTTTACTCAAAACCGATGGGTAGATGAGTTCCTTTGTGTGCGCAGCGGACAGGGTTCAGGTCAGGCACGGCGCATTATTCGGTCATACGGCAAATATGTTGTAGTAGAATCTCCTTTTACAATAGAACCAAACCGTAATTCACGAGCCTCTATAGAGGCAGGAATTGCAGATACTATCTTTGCGGGTAACGATTTGCAATACGGTACAGGTATTGGCTCTTTCGGTGATTTAACCGGAACGGTTATTTCCCATAACCAGTTGCGTAACTGCGAGTGGATAGGACTTTGGCCCTTTTCCGACAGCTGTGACTGGTATGTAACCATTCGTGACAACTATTTAACTCAGGGTTACCATCATCTTGCAACAGGTGAGACCGACGGAGATTCCGGTTATTCCGAAATTCGTCTTAACGGCGTAGGAAAAGACGGAAGTATTCGCGGTGTTACAATCAAGAATAACAGTCTGTATGAAGGTTGGCATATCAATCTGGCTATTGTCGGAGAATCTTATGCTGTGCGTGAAGTTTTAATAGATAATAACTATATTAACGGCGCACAAACCGGTATTTTGATTCAAACGAGTTTAGCCTCTACCGGTTTTGACGGTATTATGCTCTACCGCAACCGTTTTGATGACTGTACAGTCGATATCGGCGGTAAATACAAGGAATATTCAATTATTAAAAACTCACAGGGCTATGCGAAGGTATTACTGTATGGCACAATATATGAAACCGAGGTAGGTTTTATAATCGGTGACGTGAATATGGACGGTAAGGTTTCAATCAAGGATTGTACACTGATTAAATATTATCTTATTGGTAAATATACATTCAGCGAACAGCAGACAGAGCGTGCAGATGTTAACCTGAGCGGAAGTGTTACTATATTGGACGCAACGCTTATACGTATGTATTTGTTGGGTAAAATGCCCGCTTTAGGAGAGGAAATTTCCGATATCACGATGGGAAGTAGTAGCGAATCGACATCTTCAGATGTCAGCAGTGAAGAAACATCAACTTCTTCAGGCAGTTCGTCTTCTTCGAGTGAAGCATCTTCTTCAAGTGAAGCATCTTCTTCGAGTGAATCATCTTCCTCAAGCGAAGCCACTTCCTCGAATCAATCGTCTTCTTCTGAGTCGAGTAGTACCAGCTCATCGCAAGGACATTATCAAACCTCATCAACAGCCAGTTCAAGTGGCTGGATAGGTCCATTTTAGTACAAGCAAGCGGAGAGCAATCTCCGCTTGTGTTTTAAATGCGGAGGAATTTTATGATAAAACAAGCAAAATGGATTGCAAACAGCCGTCCATTGGAACATATTTGTCCCGTGTTTCGTAAAGATTTTAATTGTGAAAAAGCCATAAAGCAATGCACAATGTATATTACTGCTATGGGAGTATATAGAGCTGAATTAAACGGATTGCCTGTAAGCAGGCATATTCTGGCGCCCGGTTGGACAGTATTTGAAAAGCGGCTTCAATATCAAACCTATGATATTACAAGTCTGGTTAAAAAAAGCAATCGGCTGGAGGTACTTGTGGGACAGGGATGGTACCGCGGAAGATTACCCGGACCTGTAGAAAAGAATAAAAACAAGTATAAAGAACCGGCAGGATTATTGTGTGAGATCGAAATTGTCTATACGGACGGTACGGTATCCCATATCCGTACTGATGAAAGCTGGCAGTATTCCGAAAGTGCTGTGCGATTCAGCGATATTTATGACGGAGAAACTTATAATTCCGATTTTTCTGAATATGAATTTTGCCCTGTAGAATTACTTGAAGATATAGATAAGAGCAATCTTATTCCTCAGGAAGGACCTATGGTTTCAGAGCAGGAAATTATTTATCCATTGAATAGTTTTGTAACGCCTAAAGGTGAGTGGGTTATTGATTTCGGTCAGGAAATAACAGGATATATAGAAGTTTCCTTTAACGGTAAAAAAGGTGAAACGCTCAAAGTATCTCACGGAGAGGTTCTTGATAAAGATGGCAATTTTTATAATGAAAATTACCGAAGTGCCAAAGCAGAAATAACTTACATTTGTAAAGAAGGCTATCAGACATATAAACCGCTTTTAACATTTTTCGGATTCAGATATATTAGAGTGGATAAATCTCCCGACGGATTAACGGCTGATAATTTTAAAGCCATAGTTATTCATTCGGATATGGAAAGAACGGGTTATATAGAAACCTCTAATCCTAAGGTTAATAAGCTGTTTCAAAATATAATTTGGGGGCAAAAAGGGAATTTTGTTGATATACCTACCGACTGTCCGCAAAGGGATGAAAGATTAGGCTGGACCTGTGATGCTCAGGTGTTTGCACGAACGGCGAGTTATAATTTTGATGTAGAAAAGTTTTTCGAAAAATGGCTGGGAGATCTGGCTGCAGACCAAAGCGAGCAGGGAGAAATACCAAGCTTTAGCCCTAATGTACTGTTCCATAAAAAAGGTTATAAGGAATGGTGTTCAGCCTCGGCTTGGGGAGACGCCGCCTGCATTTGTCCATGGCAGATGTATTTAACCTATGGCAATGTAAAAACACTTGAAAAACAGTTTAACAGTATGAAGGGTTGGGTTGATTTTTTAACTTCACAGGTAAATGACAGAAAGCTGCTCGACGGGTTAGGCAGGTATGGAGACTGGGTAGCTTTGGATGCTCAGCCCGGTGCATATAAGGGTGCAACACGAATAGATTTAATAACATTGGCTTTTTATTATTATTCAACCGAGATTCTTATTAAATCAGGCAGAATACTGGGAAAAGAAATTGCCAAATACGAACAACTTTTGTATAGTATAAAAGATAGATTTAAAAAAGAATTTAAAGATTACAAAACGCAAACAGAGTGTGTTTTGGCGATTTATTTCGGCTTGTGCGACAATATATCTGATACCGGAAATTTACTTAATGATATGATAGCCGAAAACGGTTACCGTTTAAAAACCGGATTTGTAGGTACACCGTATCTGCTTCATGCCTTAAGTATGTCAGGGCATACAGACACGGCATATAAGCTTTTGCTTCAGGAAGAATTTCCGTCCTGGTTGTATTCTGTAAATCAAGGTGCTACAACTGTTTGGGAGCATTGGGACAGTAGGGATGAAAACGGGGATTTTTGGAGTCCGGATATGAATTCCTTTAATCATTATGCATACGGCTCGGTTGCTGATTGGATATATGGAGTGGCTGCCGGTATTGAAACGGTAGAAGCTTATCCCGGTTTTGCAAGGGTTCGTATTGCACCTCAGCCGAATAACAAATTAGAGTGGCTAAAAGCAGTTATTAAAACACGCAATGGAGAGGTTTCTTCAAAATGGCAGTATACAGCCGAGGGTATTCGCTATGAAATTACTACACCTTGCTCAGCTGAAATAGTAATCGAAGGAAAAGCTTATAAAGTAGAAAAAGGACAGTACGTTTTTTATTCTTCTTAGGCTTTAGGAGGTAATAAATCTTGAAAACGGATATACATACTTTTTCGGGAAAGTGGATTACTAATAAAGAATTTGAAAATCTTTCTCCGAGGAATGTTTTTCATAGGCAGTTAGAAAATGTGAATTTGCCTTGTGATGAACACAGAAACCGACACATACTTTTCAGAAAAAATTTTTATATGGATGTATTACCGGAAAATGCCGTACTTTACATTACTGCCGATGATTATTACAAGCTTTACATAAACGGTGAATTTGTAACTCAGGGACCTGCCCCTTCATATAATTTCTCTTACGGCTATAATACGGTAGATGTAACCCCGTTTTTGCGTGAGGGTGAAAATACTGTTGCGGTTCACACCCTCTATCAAGGTCTTATAAACAGGGTGTGGGTAAGCGCAGATAACCGTCACGGACTTTTATGCGATCTTGTGGCTGACGGAAAAGTTATTATAAAAAGTGATGAGAGCTTTCTTACGCATCCTCATACAGCCTATACCGAAACAGGTTTTGCAGGCTATCAGACGCAGTTTTTGGAGGAATATGATTCTTCCGCTTCTGAGGTGGGATTTGAAGCCGTTGATTTTGATGATAGCTATTGGCAAAAAGCAAGCTATAAAAAGAATACGGATTACAGCCTTGAGCCTCAGCCTACGAAAAGATTAGTGTTTGAAAAAATACAGCCTGTTAATGTTGAAAAAAGAGAAAACACTCTTTTTATAGATTTCGGTGCCTGTTATGTCGGCTATCTTGCTGTAAAGGCTATAGGGAAAAAAGGTGATACGGTTATTGTCCGTTGCGGTCAGGAATTAAATGATGATCTCACTGTGCGTTATGATATGCGCTGTAACTGTAAATATGAAGAACCGTGGAGACTTTCAGGAAATGAGGACATACTCGACTGGTTTGACTATAAGTCTTTTCGTTATGCCGAATTGGTATTGCCTGAAAATTGTGAAGTTGAAGAAATATACCTAACTGCAAGACACTATCCGTTTGAACTAAAAGCAAAGATGAATCCGGAATTTGAAAAGAATTTTGATCTAAAACGCATTTGGGAGCTTTGCATACATTCTCAAAAATACGGTGTGCAGGAAGTGATTCAGGACTGCATGGATAGGGAAAAGGGCTTTTATTTGGGCGACGGTTGCTATACTGCTCTTGCAAATATGATATTAACCGGAGATGATTCCATTGTCAGAAAGCTTATTGATGATGCTTTTAAAACAAGCTTCATAACGCCTACCTTAGTTACCTGTATGGATTGCTCCTTTATGCAGGAAATTGCTGAATATCCCCTCTATATGGTTTCGCTAATACTTTGGCATTACCGCCTGACAAAGGATAAGGAATATCTTAAAAAGAATTATTCTCTTGTTTGCAGATTACTTAATGCTTATAAAGCTGAATATGAAAAAGATTATCTTTTGCAAGAGCTTGATAAATGGTGCGTTGTAGAATGGCCAAATAATTTTCGCGACGGATACGATGTGGATATCTCAGAGGGGAAAATTTGCCACGAACCGCATATAGCCATGAATGCTTTTTATATTGAGGCAATACGGTGTGCAAATATAATGGCAAAGGAATTAAATCTTATTCCTTACCGCGATGAAGCTCCTCTTATCAAAGCTTTTCAATCAGCTTTTCGCGACAGTGCAAAATGCTTGTATAGGGATAGCAGCATATCAAGGCATATTAGTTATATCGGTAATGTTTATACATATGCATTTTGTTTGTATGCTAATGAAAATGATAAAATGCAGATTGAGAAAATGATAGAAGAGAAAGGTATTACATCAGTTATGCTTTTCGGTGCTTTCCCCTTACTTTACGGATTTGTGCGCAATAATAGATTTGATTTATTTAAAAAGGCGCTTTTAGATAAAAATGCGTGGCTTAGAATGCTGAGTGAGGGAGCAACAACTACATTTGAGGGTTGGGGAAAGGATTCTAAATGGAATATCTCACTGTTTCATTTAACATTTTCGTATGCGGCAGTGTTTTTATCAGATGTTGACCTGAAAAGCTTGTTTTCGGCAGAAATTTAAAAGGAGGTACAATTATTTTTATTATAAAAGTAATTTAAATTCCTCTATAAAATTCATTAAAAAGGATGGATTATTTTGAATTTTAGAGATTTAACAGAATATCTTGATTCATTAGGAGATAAATTTATTCCTGCCAGGGAAATTATAGTTTATCAGAACCATAAGGTGATATATCATCATAAATCAGGATTTTCTGATGTTGAGCTTAGTAAACCGCTAAGCGGAAAAGAAATATATTTAATTTACTCCTCAAGCAAGATATCAACCTGCATAGGAGCGCTCCGTCTTGTGGAACGCGGACTTTTAAGCCTTGAAGATAAAGTTTCTAAATATTTGCCCGAATATGAGAATCTTAATGTTCTCGATAACGGCAAAATCCGACCTGCAAAAACAGATTTGCTTGTTAAACATCTTTTTACAATGTGCGGCGGTTTTACATATAATAAGGAAACTGAAAATTTAAAGCCGTTTAAAAATAATAAAAACGCAACCACACAGGATGTAATAAGGGCGCTTGCAAAGGATCCTTTAATTTTTGATCCCGGCACTCATTTTGAATATAGTCTTTGCCATGATATTTTAGGTGCAGTGATAGAAGTCGTTTCGGGTAAAACACTTGATAAGTATTTAAGGGATGAAATATACCGTCCCCTTAATATGAACGATACTACTTTCCATTTAAATGATGAGCAAAAGAACAGACTTGCTGTTCATTATGTTTACAATAATGAAAATAATACGCTTAATATAGGCGATAATTTATTCACTGAATTTCATCTCTCGCCAAATTATGAAAGCGGCGGAGCAGGAGTGTATTCAACAACAGGTGATTATACAAAGCTTGTTGATGCGATTGCTTGCGGTGGTACGGCATATAACGGATATGAGGTCTTAAGGTCTGAAACTGTAGCAATGCTTTCAAGAAATTGGCTTGATGAGGTACAGCTTGCAGACTTTCAGCAAAAAACAGGACATTTCGGCAACGGATACGGTTTAGGCGTTATGATGCTTATGAACAAGAAACCCAGAAACTATAAATGTGCTGAAGGTGTATTCGGCTGGGGCGGTGCCGCCGGAACCAAGGCGGTTATGGATACTAAAAATCAACTGTCCTTTTATTATTCTCAAGAAGTAATCGGAGGCCCTGAATGTACTTATGAGGAGCATCAGCACAATAAGATTACCAATATGCTATATGAAATTTTAAAGTTGGATTAAAATTGAGAAAGACTTTTTAGAAAGAACGGTGGATTATGAAACCTTTTATAAACCCAATAATTCCTACAGATAAAACTGGAAAAACCAGCGACCCGTATTTGTTGCGCCAAGGCGAATGGTATTACCATTGCTATACTGCCGGCGGTGGAATTTATATTGCAAAAACAAAGGAA
>JAFUPX010000046.1 GCA_017472575.1 Clostridia bacterium
CATTTGTTTATTGATGTATGTAACTTTCGGAAGATTTTAGCATGTATATCTTAAAAATCCGCACGCAACGGTATCGATTAAAAATTTCAGATTCTCATTTTCTTTTTTAATATCAGTAATATCGGTAAGCACCGAATAGCCCTTCAAATTACCGTCGGCATCAACTTTTGATGAAGTTGTATCGCTGACATAAATATAATTGCCGTCACTTTTCTTAAGGCGGTATTTAATAGTTTTAGTTGTGGGCTTTTCTGAAATTTCTTTTATAAATTCTTCAAATTCTGCCTTGTCTTCATTATGGACAAGGTCAGCATATTTGCTTAAAAGCTCCTCTGCCGAAAAGCCCAGCATAGAGGCTAAGTTTTCGCTTGCAAAGCTTAAAAACGAGCAAGAAGCCAGAGCATAAACGTGAAAGCCGCTTATGCCCTGACTTAATATATCATCTGAAAATCGGGGTTTATTATTCATAATAGCTCCTTAATGGGGTATGCGGTAATTATACCACAAAACCATTATCATCGCAAATGAAAAAGAGGTGAAAATTATTGTGTGGCGGTGTTTCTCTGAATACTTTTCTGAATTTTACCGCTTATGGTTTTTGGCATTTCGTCCACAAACTCGATTAAGCGAATCCATTTATATTCGGCAAGCCGCTGGTTTGTAAATTCTCTGATTTCAAGTTCTAGTTCTTTTGAAGCCTCATAGCCTTTGCCCAAAACAATAATCGCCTTTATCGCCTGACCTCTGAGTGCATCAGGAACACCAATAACACTGCATTCCACAACGGCTTTATGCTCCATAAGTACGTTTTCGACCTCATAAGGGCCTACTCTGAAGCCGCCTGTTTTTATTATATCGTCAAATCTGCCGTGAAACCAATACTTGCCGTTTTCGTCCATATATGCGGCATCTCCAGTGTGGTAAACGCCATCTCGCCAAACATACTCAAACTGCTCTTTATTATCCAGATATCCGCTGAAAACGCCTACTTGCCTGCCTTTTTCCTCGGGGATAATTACTACCTCTCCGATTTCACCTACTCCTACCTTTTTGCCGTTTTTGCCTCTGAGCTCAATATTATAAAAAGGCGAAGGGGTTCCCATCGAACCCTCTGTAGGACTATTCCCTGCAAAGTTTGCAAGTAAAAGTGTTGTTTCTGTCTGACCGTAACCCTCACGTAGTTCAAGTCCTGTTCGCTCATAAAATTTGCGGAACACCTCTGGGGCTAACATTTCGCCCGCTGTGGTTGCGTGCTTTAAAGAGGACATATCGGGAATACCTTTGCGGACTAAATATCTGTAAACCGTTGGAGGTGCACAGAAGGAGGTTACACCGTAGCGGTTAATTACTGTAGTAAGCTGCTTGGGGTCGAAGTTATCAAAGTCGTAAACTATTACTGCAGAGCCAACAAGCCATTGGCCATATAGCTTGCCCCAGCTTGCTTTTGCCCAGCCTGTTTCGGCAACTGTAAAGTGAAGTCCATTATCTTCTGCCTGATGCCAGTATTTAGCGGTAACAATATGAGCCAAAGGGTAGGAA